>JAESRR010000108.1 GCA_016764535.1 Cohaesibacteraceae bacterium
CTGGAAATTGGATCGGCGGAATATGGCTTCTATTTCATATTTGTCGCCGGTGGATATGCGTTTGGTAATTTTCTATCAGGCAGATACTCAATGCGTTTTGGACAATACCAGATGATATTGATGGGCAATGTCGCCACCCTTGCCGGAATTCTATTCATCTGTCTCGGCTTTGGTCTTGGTTACATCCATCCACTTTCGCTGTTCCTGCCCATGATGCTAACCGGGATTGGCAACGGTCTGGTTTTACCCAGTACAATGGCGGGAACTGTTTCAGTCCGGCCCGATCTTGCAGGAACCGCAGCCGGTCTTTCCGGGAGCATCATCATGGGCATGGGTGCATTGGGCTCCTTCGTTGTTCGCCCTATCATGGATGGTACAATTTGGCCCATGTTGTATCTGATGCTTGCGGTAATCATTTCCGGCCTGATTGTCAGCATCAAGATTAGGCTACAAGACGCGCAGCCAAATCAGGTGTGATATCGCGCTCGAAATTACATTTAATCTATGACAATAACAGGAGCAGGTGCTGATTCAGCACGTTGAATCGTATTGTGAACTTTTTCCGCTATCTCTTTGTAAACACGACTATGTTCACTATCAGGGTTTGACACGACTATCGGCCTGCCCTCATCGGATGACTGCCTGATCTCCATATGAAGTGGAACTGCACCCAAAAACGGTGTGTTCAATTTTTCAGCTTCCATTCGTGCCCCACCATGCCCAAATATTTCTGACCGCTCTCCGCATGAAGGGCAGAGAAAGTAGCTCATATTTTCAACAATCCCGATGAGTGGCACGTTGACCTTATTGAACATCGAAATGCCTTTTCGAGCATCAAGCAAAGCCAGATCCTGGGGCGTCGAAACAATTACAGCGCCCGCAAGCGGCACTTGTTGGGCCATTGTCAATTGTGCATCTCCGGTTCCCGGCGGCATATCAACAACCAATACATCCAGTTCTCCGTCTTCCTGCCAGTCAACCTCCCGTAACATTTGGGTAAGAGCAGATATTACCATTGGCCCACGCCAAATCATGGCGGTATCCTCTTCCACCATAAACCCCATGGACATGACCTTGAGACCATATCCTTCCATTGGCCTTAGTATTTTGCCTTCTTTTGTTTTCGGTCTTCCCGATATTCCAAGCAATCGTGGAAGTGAGGGACCGTAGATATCTGCATCAAGAATTCCCACGCGATTACCAAGCGCCTGCAATGCCAATGCAAGGTTGACGGCAGTGGTTGATTTCCCAACTCCCCCTTTTCCCGATGCAACTGCTATTATTTTTTTCACACCCGGAACGCCCGGCTTATTGTTTGGAGCACTCCTGGGACGAGGAGATGGAACAGGAGCTGGTTTCTTTTTTGAATTACCGGAAACCTCTGCAGTTAGTGCAACACTAGCCTTTGTCACTCCATGCATTTCGCCAGTAATTTTTTCCGCCGCCTGGCGTAATCCTTCCAGTTCCGCTGCTTTTTCCGCAGGTACAGAAATTGAAAAAAATACTTTGCCATCCTTTATATAGATGTCCGACACAAGACCAAGGTCAACAATGTTGCCCTGCATGTCAGGTCCTTTGACCTGACGCAAAACTCTCAATACATCATCTGTGTTCGGTACAATCATCAATTAATCTCCGGATACTTGCGATTATTCATGTGACGGAAGGTTTAAAGTGGTTTGCCCTTAACCGGAAGGCTGGTCAACCTTCATTCACTAAACGCGGACAATATGTACCGGAATTGAAAAATAATCGCCTTGTACCACGGCAATTTGGCATTTAATGAAACATGACGAATGGAACGCTTGCCTGTAATCCTGCTTCGTTCAAAAATAGCACATTATCACGCAGCAAAATCGGATTTGAAATTGGAAACCCAGGAATACATACTCTCACCCAATCCCGATGATCCAGCATTGTCTTCCACGGTTGAGGGAATTGACCAACATGGGGTAAAAACACAAATCCGGGTGATAGAAGAGCGCGCTATTACTTTATACCTCAACTCTCAGGAGATCGTCACGATTATGACAGTCGGTGACTATCCCGAATATCTGGCAATTGGATTTCTCAGGAACCAGAACATGTTGCATGACACAGATGTAATAAGCAGCATCGATTATGACGACGATCTGGCAGTCATCATTGTCAGGACCGAACGAGTTACCGATTATGAAGAAGTATTAAAGAAAAAAGTTCGAACTTCCGGATGCGCACAGGGTACGGTTTTTGATAATGTACTGGACCGGTTCAAATCCATAACGCTTCCAAAAGAGGCGATTATACGTACTTCATGGCTGGGGGACCTGACAAAAAAGATAAACACTCGCCCCTCATTATATCTAACTGCCGGGGCGATTCACAGTTGTGTATTATGCAGAGAAAACCTCGTACTTGCTTTTGTGGAAGATGTTGGCAGACACAATGCAGTGGACAAAATCGCAGGCTGGATGCATCAGGAAAATGTCGCAGCGTCAGACAAGATATTCTACACGACCGGCCGATTAACATCGGAAATGGTTATAAAAACTGTTCTGATGGAAATCCCAATTCTGGTATCACGATCCGGTTTCACAGCGTCCGGGGTTTCATTGGCAAGACAGGCTGGCTTGACTTTAATTGGCCGCGCCAGAGGGCAACGTTTTATTGTGCTGTCCGGTGAAGAACGGGTTTGTTTTGATACAGTAAATCAGAAAGATGATCCATGAACTCTGATCAAAAAGGCATAGTCGGTGTCATTATTGCCGGAGGATTGTCACGCCGGATGAAAGGGCAAGACAAATGCCTGCTGCCTCTGGCAAACAAGCCACTCATCAATCATGCTATCGACCGACTGGCCCCGCAAGTTTCATTGGTGGTTATCAATACCAACGGTGACACAGAGAGATTTGGGTCAGACCTGCCGACAGTTCGAGATCCCGTAGACGGGTATGCCGGTCCTCTTGCAGGCGTGTTGGCAGGTTTACAATGGGCAAGTCAGCAGATTGAAATATCCCACATTGTCACCGTTGCCGCAGACACACCTTTTTTCCCAATATCGCTGGTTCAAAAACTACTCACAAAGCTGGTTGAGTCAAATAGTGAAATAGTAGTTGCCCAATCGCTGGGACGTAACCATCCGGTTTTTGCAATCTGGTCGATCCAGCTGGAAAATCCACTTGAAAACTGGTTACAATCCGGCAAAAGCGGCAAGGTGCTGACATTCATCGAAGAATTCAAACATTCTTTTGCAACATTTGACGACTGTTTACTTAAAGACCCTTCGCCCGATCCGTTTTTTAATGTCAATCGGCCCGACGACCTTACCCGCGCGCATACAATTTATGAGGAACTGAATGCATGACAACCCCGATGTTTGGCGTAACGGGCTGGAAAAAYTCAGGTAAAACGACCCTKGTTACCAGATTGATCACTGCATTGAGCGAGAAAGGTCTCAGGGTTTCGAGCATCAAGCATGCTCAYCACAGGTTTGATATCGACACACCGGGTACRGACAGTTACCGGCACAGAGAAGCGGGTGCAACAGAAGTCGCGCTGGTGTCTTCAAAACGCGTTGCATTGATGCGAGAGATTTTCGATGAAACTGAACCTTCCCTCGCGGACATCGCAAAACTTATGGCACCTTGCGACATCATTATCATCGAAGGATATAAACGGGAAAGACATCCAAAAATTGAAGTTCGCCGCAAGGATGCACGGCAGATCCCGGCGCTTTCGGCGACCGATCCAACAATTATTGCAATTGCTGCGGATTATCAAATCGACGACGAAACTTGCCCAATATTCCAGCTTGATGATATTGAAAGCCTGGTAGAAGTTGTTTTACAGAACACCAACRMTACGGTGCGAGCCAAAGTTCAAWAATGACAAWACACCATTTRATTAATGACTGCTTTTTGCATGACAAGGATCGGCTACTTCATGCCGAGGCTCTTCAGATTTTAAAGTCTAATTTGAATTGCGTTTGTCATACTGAAACCGAGCATCTTGACGAGTCATTAAACCGAATTCTGGGCAATGATATTATCTGCCAAACCGCTGTTCCAGCGCATGATAACAGCGCAGTCGATGGCTACGCATTCAATCACAATCAATACATGGCTGGAAACGTCCCTTTCCCCATTGCAATGCGCGTCACAGCCGGCAATCCCGCCAGCATCCCAATGGCGATGAATAGCTGCGCGCGTATATTCACCGGCGCAGTTATCCCTGACAACGCTGATTGCGTGGCGATGCAGGAAGATTGTGAGCATTCTGCGGACCGGAATGCCATTTCAATTCCCGCAGGATTATTGCCCGGTGCAAATTTACGCAAAGCCGGTGAAGATTTGCAGGTTGGCGCGCTGGTTCTAAATTCCGGAACCCAGCTTCGACCCCAGGACATTTCACAAATCGCGTCTCTGGGAATTGCTTCAATATGCGTCCGAAGAAAACCCAGAATTGCCTTGATATCTACCGGTGATGAACTGGTTGAGCCAGGCTCGCCGCTGCCTGTTGGAGGTGTGTACAATTCCAACACCCCGCTTTTAAAAAGCCTTTGCCATAATCTGAATTGTCTCGTAACCGATCTTGGCATAATTGAAGATAACGCATCAGTCGTTGAGGAAACTATATGGCAAGCTGCAAGTACGCATGATGTGATATTGACCAGCGGAGGCGCCAGTCGTGGGGAAGAAGATCATATCATTTCAACGCTGGACAAACTTGGTCACCGACACATGTGGCAACTGGCTATCAAACCGGGCCGTCCCATGACTTTTGGGCAAATTAACGACACAGTCTTTCTCGGTCTACCTGGCAATCCTGTTGCGGCAATGATCTGTTTTCTCTTGTATGTGCGCCCGGCAATTCTTCAACTTTCCGGAGCGACCTGGCAAGCTCCACAAGGATATTTGGTCCCTGCCGGATTTTCGATATCGGGCAAAAAACCAGATCGAAGAGAATTCTATCGAGGATTTATCTCGGAGAACAAGAATGGCGACATGATCGTCGAAAAATTCCAAAAGGACGGATCCGGTTTGATTTCTTCACTCCGTCAAGCTGATGGCCTGATTGAGATACCCGAGAAAGTTACACGTATTGACAAAGGTGAATTGGTTCAGTTTCTACCTTTTACATCGTTTGGACTTCAACCAAGGCTATAGCTGCCAAACGTGCCGGGTATTTGTATTTTTTGGCGTGACAATTATCCAGTGGCTTGCTACGCCCTGAATACACGAATTTCAAAATGCGCACTGCCCAGGGCAGGATACGACGCCAGCAAGTGACCCAAAAATGCCAGATCTACTCCTCGAAATATTTTCCGAAGAAATTCCGGCACGCATGCAGCGTCGGGCTGCGGAAGACCTGAAAGCCCTGGTGACCGATGGCCTCGTAAAAGCGGGTCTGACATATGAGGGCGCAAAATCCTTCTGCACCCCTCGCCGCCTTGCTTTGACTGTCAATGGGCTAACTGCTCGGTCTCCGGATCGGAAAGATGAACGCAAAGGCCCGCGTGTTGGTGCTCCGGCCAAAGCATTGGAAGGATTTGTAAAAGGCTCCGGTCTCTCATCTATCGACGACGCCAAAATTCGAACTGACCCCAAAAAGGGTGATTTCTATGTTGCCGTTATCGAACAAAAGGGAAAAAACGCCCAGGATATAATTTCAATCCTTGTGCCGGATGTCATCGCAAAATTCCCGTGGCCCAAAAGTATGAAATGGGCTTCAAAAAGGATGCGCTGGGTACGCCCCCTGCACTCCATTGTCTGTACTTTTGGAAGCGATCTTGAAGAAACCGAAATTATCAATTTTTCGGTTGAAGGCATCAACTCATCCAACCAGACCAGGGGCCATCGTTTTCATTCAGATGGAGATGTCACGGTAAAACGATTTGAAGATTATGTGGCTATACTGGAAAAAAATCACGTCATTCTGGACCAGCAACGTCGTATCGACAACATTAAGGCAGATTGTGAAAGTCTTGCTTTTGCCCAGGGATTTGAACTCGTAAATGATGCAGCTTTACTTGAAGAAGTATCAGGTCTGGTGGAATGGCCGGTTGTTTTAATGGGTTGTTTTGATCAGGCTTATCTTGAACTTCCTGATGAAGTCATCCAGACAACAATTCGTGAAAATCAAAAATGCTTCGTATTGCGTGACCCATCAACAGGCAAACTTGCCAACCGGTTTTTGCTGATCTCAAATCTCGAGGCTACTGATGGTGGCGAGACGATTATCAAGGGTAATGAAAAAGTCATCCACGCGCGCCTGGCTGATGCCCGATTTTTTTGGAAT
>JAESRR010000109.1 GCA_016764535.1 Cohaesibacteraceae bacterium
TTATTTGCCCCCACCACTCACCTCACCCCCTGTGTCATGCTGATGTAGATCAGCATCCATAGTGATGACTAACGGAAAGCCACGACGGTGGTTTCGGCACACCGCAAACAACCTGGCTCAACAGCCGAGTATCCAACACCCTTTTTCATGGCAGTAATCCCCGCACTATGGATTCTGAAATAAATTCAGAATGACAATGCGGCGTTACCAGCGCCAGAAAAATCCAACAAATTCAGCTGTTTAACTCCACCACCGCCCCACCCACCGGGTCACCCTGATGAAGATCAGGGTCCATAGTTCGGCCTTACGGCATTATCGATACCGGCGTGGTCACCACCCGAGCTACCGCAAACCAAGTTTGTCCACCAAACGTTTGCGCTTGTTGAGCCACCATCCCGATTCAACCGGCCAGCGATCAAATCCATCATCCTGCCCCAGGCTTGCGGCGGCATGGTGCGGCCAGTTCGGGTCATCAAGCAGCTCACGTGCCAGCGCGATCATATCCGCCTGCCCGGTTTTGAGAATGTCCTCCATCACCGGAGCATCCCACAAAAATCCAACCGCCATTGTCGCGATATCGGCGTCAGTTTTCACCTGCGCGGCGAACGGCACCTGAAACCCCTGCTCGATCACCATGCGGCGCGGACGTTCCCTGCCACCAATACCGCCGGTGGAACAATCGATCATATCAACGCCAACAGCCTTCAGAGCTTTGGCTGTTTCAACGGTGTCCGCCGGTTCAATGCCGCCATCCAGCCAGTCAGTCGCCGAGAGACGAAACGCCAGCGGATATTCATCCGGCCAGTTGGCGCGGATGGATTTTGCGACTTCCACGGCGAACCGGTTCCGGTTTTCCGCATTCCCGCCCCAATGATCCAGCCGTTGATTGGCAAGCGGAGACAGGAACTGATGAATGAGGAAACCATGCGCGGCATAGACCTCGATAATTTTGAAACCCGCGTCATATGACCGGCGCGCCGCTTCACCAAACGAGGCAACAACCCGCTGAATATCCGCTTCGCTCATCTGCTGCGGAACCGGCCACCCCTCGGCATAGGAGATCGCCGATGGTCCAATGCACTGCCATGGCGCTTCATCACGGTGCGCTACATCTTCATCACTGACCGGCTTTTCCCCGTGCCATGGTCGGCGCTCGGATGCCTTGCGACCGGCATGGGAAAGCTGAATCCCCGGGATCGATCCTTCCCTGCTGATGAAATCAGTAATCTGTTTCAGCTTTGTTATCTGGTCATCATTCCACAAACCCAGATCGCCGTGGGTTCTTCTGCCGTCAGCTTCAACTGCTGTCGCCTCGGTGTAAACCAGCGCTGCGCCACCCATGGCAAATCGCCCCAGATGCACCAGCTGCCAATCGTCGGCAAATCCGGATCTGGCCCGATACTGGCTCATTGGTGAAACCGCAATCCGGTTTTTGAAGGTGATGTCGCGCAGTTTATACGAAGAAAAAAGTGTGGTCATAAACGAAGGAACTTTGATTAAGTGAACGATAGCCTGGCACCGGCATGGTGGACGATAGTTCCACATATGTATTTGGTCAATCAGGACAACAGGATAGTTTATCCCGGGCCATGTTTCCGGGCTTCAGCCTCCAAACTCCTGAACCCTGTTATTTCCCCGGGCTTTGGCTTGACATCCATCTCTTGCGGGAGTCTGCTTGCGCAAACCAAACACCATCCGGAAAGCCTGTTGTGAAGCTTTTATTCCTTGCCATCATTTTTACAGGTCTTTCCCTGCCCAACGTCGTGGCGCAGGAAGCGGTTAATAAATCTGCCTGTAAATCGGGCAAGGGCATTGATGAAATTGTCTCTTATCTTGCCTGCATCGCGGTTGAATCAAAACTGAAACCATTATTGCAGGGCGGCAAAAACACTTCCGCCAAAACCGGTAAAAAGGCACCGCAAAAATTAACGGTACGCAACAGTCCAACGATGCGTATCCAGCGGCCAAAACTTGCCAAACGAAAATGGGGCGCAATGAAGGTAGTTGTCGCCCGCCCCAAAAGACCAACACTGCGCAAGCTGGATACTTTCGGCAGCGCTTTTAAAACCAACTAGCGCAATTTTCCAGAAACTTTATACGGCCGGATTTATTGTCATTGCTTACGGCTTTCCTGATCGGGACGCCTTGATAATATCCTGAGCAATAAAAGCCACCGGTCGTGTGCCTTCCATCTCGGTCAAAACACCGGCATGCACAAGTTTTATGATCAATTTTTTGGCAGCACCATAGGTGATATCCAGCATTGTAACCGCGTCGGTTATGCGAATTACCGGAACATTGAACAGGCTATCGATAATCAACATTGTATTTGATGATTTTGATATTCTAATCGCCAGTTGCCTGTATATTTCCTGCAGGGAAATCAATCCATCTACTGTTTCAATACTATCATTACAGCTTTGCCGCACCACTTTGAAAAAGAACATCAACCACTCTTCAAACTTCCCTTCAGTTGAAGCCTGATACATCAGGTCGATGTAGGTATTTTTTTGTTTTTCAAGCACCGGACTAATATAAAGTGCCGGCAAATCAAGCAGGCCCGAGCTCACCGCCATCAAGGTGATCAGCATTCTTCCCACACGGCCATTTCCATCTGCAAACGGATGAATGGTTTCCAGCTGATAGTGCACCAGTGCAATATCAATCAGATTGGCAGATCCCTCCTCAACGTTTCGGTTTATATAGGCCTCCAGCTGATCCATACAAACAAGTGCTTCTGCTGGCGGCGGTGGAACAAAACGTGCCTGATCAATCGTGCGACCACCTATCCAGTTCTGAAATATTTTGTATTCACCGGGGCGTTTGCGCGCGCCGCGTTCCCGGCTCAATCCCCCGAGCAGTGTTGCATGGGCCTGCCTGATAACCCGATGGGACAATGGCAATGATTTTAGCAAATCCAGTGACTGGTTAAGCGCTGTCAAATAGTTGAGGACTTCTCTGGTGTTGTCATCAGAAGCAGCTTTTGAACTTCCAAGTTCGGCAAGCAACAGATCATCACCCGTTGTAAATGTCCCCTCCATTGCAGAAGAGGTCAGAGCTTCGTGCCGTTGCAGTGGTCGAACAAGAATATCCGGATTTTGCAGCCGTCGGCACGCACCATTCAATTTTCCAATCGCATGCATTGCATCCGCAAGTCCAATTGCAATTCGTGACATATCAAACTGTGGTGGCAGAGGTGCAGGCACAAATGCCTTTGCATCCTCAATGGTTGCAATCAGGCTGCCTGTACGGCTATCAACAAATTTCCTGGTATCCACAACAACCTCTGAGTGGTGACAAAGTACAATGTCACCGAAGTTATTATACGTTATGGCAACTAAAGTACAATAATTTTGTCAAATTTCACTTTAGTCAAACGACAACAACTCAAATAATTGTATTTAATCAACAAGATGCGATATTTGTCGCTAAACTGCAAATTTCTACCTAAACAATAAATTACCCACACACCCGCCGAACCACACCCAGATCACGGTATATTGCGAAGGTTACACAGTGTTGATCCAACAGGCTAAATTAACGCTTGGTAAACTGTGTTTTGCCCGGCAGTCTGAATTCACCGGTGATTGCCGGGGGTTCGGATTGCGTAAGAGGGGAATTACAGCATGCTTGATCCAGTTTACGAGGGTGATCTAACCCTGCAAAAACCGGTTATTATCACCAGTCACGCACCGCATTCGGAGCGTGATATCCAGCGTCGTATTCCTGCCGGGGCAATCAACTTTATCAGTGCACAGCATACGATGGCACTATGCTGGCTCACGGGTGATGGAAGTGTCCAGACACGCTATCTCACCGGGCCGCAAGGCTTCATCACGGCAACCGGAACCGGCAGACAGCTGACAATTTCCCTGTCCGGAAAAGAACATCTGCCGCATCTTTTGACCGGCGACAGTGTCGGAGGTATATTGCTGGATTGTAGTGGTCAGCGCCGCCTGCGACTGGATGGGATTGTCCAGAACATCGATCAATCACGGCTTGTCATCAACATCGAGGATGCCGCAACCAATCGCTCGAAATACGTTCAGACACACAGCGTTGAACCAGGTCCCGAACCCGATGGCCTGCCCTATTTTGAGACCGGCACATTCCTTGATAATGGTATCAGCCGCTGGATCAAAAAGGCCGACACGTTTTTTGTGATCAGCCAGCAATCATGTAAAATCACGCGGGTCCCCCGCACCTGTATGTCACATCGTGGTGGCGAAAGCGGTTTCGTCAAACTGGATAGACAACGGCTGACCATTCCCGATTATCCAGGCAACGGGCTAACCGGCTCCCTTGATAATTACCTGGCCAATCCGCTCGGCACATTGTTGTTTACCGATTTTGATGGCAATCAACAATTGCAACTGCATGGCACTGTTTCGCTGGACCTGGAACCTTCCGGGGAAGAGCAGGACCATGAAGACCAGGACAAAGCAAGCACAGGTCCTGTCTGGCATTTTGATGTTGATACCTGGTCGATCGAGCCACTGGCGTTTCCGCTGCAATATGACGCTTCGTAAGACCCGCACATAATACGTGACGCCCGGCAGCTTAATTCTACACGCGTTTTATAAAAAAAGACGTTTTCTACAACCAATCCAGCGTTTTCTACAACCAATAGTGCAATCTGCCCGACATTCCTCTATCGTCATCAAAGGGGAAATCAAGGGACGGGTATGCGCAGCTGGAACAGCATAATTTTACTGGTTTTGATGCTGGTAATTCTGGCCATCGCCGGGCTGATGTACTGGATGCAGGATATCAAACCGGCACCGAAGGCCGATCCGGAACGCGCCGCCATGCTGACGTCGCTCACCAATCGCTATTTGCGCGAAACCAATGTCATTGAGGACGAGCTGCCTTCCTTCTGCCCGCCGCAGCTGACGGACAAACAAAAAGAAAATGCCTTTGATACGGCGGCACTGAGCTATCTGATTGACGCGCAACCAAACTGTTCGGCAATCCTTGAGCCTTATCAGCAACAACGCTTTGGCGCGACCTATGCTCACCATTTTTACCTCAAGGCAGAATATGTGGTGCGCGAGGACTTCGCCTCGTGGGTCCAGGCGATTCTCAGCGGGCTGGATAATGAAGAGCTTATGGTTGCAGACGTTAATGCAAGTTACGACACCCGCAAGGGCTTCGGTCATTTAACGCTGATTGTGTATTATCTGGAGTGAGATGCGGTTGCGGCACGGCAGAGTTTCCAACTTCTTTTGTGAGTGTTGCATGCGCCGCATGATGGATTCTGAAATAAATTCAGAATGACAGAGAGGGTGTTGCCATCGCCGAATAAACCCAACAACATCAGTTACCTGGCTCCAATCTTACACCACCCACCGGGTCACCCTGATGAAGATCAGGGTCCATAGTGATGGCTATCGGCAAATCCACCGGTCAATGCAGGAAACTATCAATCAGGTCATTCCAATCGGGATTGCTTTCATTGATCAGGTTGATCTTCCACAGACGTCGCCAGGCCTTGATTTGTTTTTCACGTGTGATGGCGTCCAGCACATTGTTGAATTCCTCGCACCAAACCAGTCGTTTGACACTGTGGGTCGAGGTAAATTGACCACCCTTTCCATCGCGATGCTGAACCATCCGCCGTGACAGATCGCCTGTAACACCGGTGTAAAGCGTGCCGTTTTTCCGGCTCGTCAGAATGTAGGTCCAATAGAGTTTCATGGGTGAATTATGGCGGCATGGCGGTGAAGTGACAACCTCGTCCATGACAATTTTCAACGCCGCATGATGGATCCTGAACAAATTTCAGGATGACAGAGAGGGTGACGCAAAAGCCAGAGAACAACAACAATTTCAGTAATTTAACTCCACCATCATCCCACCCGCTCCGTCATGCTGATGAAGATCAGGGTCCATCATTCGGCGTTGCGGCAAACGCGTGTGGTGGAATTTACACACGTAAATAATTAGGTTGCAATGCAGAGTTCCTGACGTCTTTTGTCATCGTTGTAATCCCCGCACTATGGATTCCAGCCTCCGCTGGAATGACAGGGAGATTGCTGCAAGAGCTGGAGAAATCCAACAACTTCAGCAATTTAACTCAAACACCACCCCACCCGCTCCGTCACCCTGATGAAGATCAGGGTCCATCATTCGGCCTTGCGGCAAACGCATGTGGTGGCTGCGATCCTGTGCCTCGCATCCGCTCCTGGTCCACCGCCTTCAAGCTTCTTCCAGTTCATCCGAAACCTGGTTCAGCGCACAAGAGAACCGCAACAG
>JAESRR010000292.1 GCA_016764535.1 Cohaesibacteraceae bacterium
CTTGGCGATGACGGAGCAATTTTACAGGCAGCAATTGATGGACAGGGCGTGGCGCTGGGGCGATCGCTCCTAATTGCTGATGATCTGGCTTCAGGGCGCCTCGTTGCGCCCTTTTCCATTACGCTTGAAGCGTCTTTTCAATATTGGCTGGTGATGCCGGAAACCACCAGGCCTGGCAAAACCCTCGATGCTGTCACCGGCTGGATCAAGCAGCAATTCGTCGGTGCGCTTCAGGATCAGGGTGTCTGAACTGAAAGCCACTGATTGTTCATGATCCTGGAGCACACGATTKTTCAGNCCCCGGGATCCKATTAATACTCATATGGTTCRATTYTAGCACCTTCAATGCGATAGCCGACATTGGCCAGCACTGTGGTRAGCGGCTTTGCCTGCAATGTCCCGGTAAYCCAGACAGGATCGTATATTCCATCAAAAGTCAGGCCGTCAACTTTGGAGACGTAGATGATCTGGTTTCCAGGAGGRGATGGTACATGGACACAGGCTCCAAGATAGGGAACGAGCAGAAATCCTGTGACATTTTCGCCTTCAATTTCCACCGGCGTGATATATCCCGCAATACGGATGGTTTTTCCATCCAGATCAGTTCTTATGGAGCCACCATCCGGTTGATACAATCGCTGTTCTTCCAACATACTGACAGCGTTTTTAAACTCCTGATCACTGTAATCACTATACTTTTCCCTTTGTAGAGCGCCAACAATGTTGCCGTTTTGAGGGAGGGAAAGTGCAATACCCTCGCCAACCGCGGGCCTGAGATCATCCCAGTCTAACAAAAGTGATTTTGCAAAAGCCTGTCTGCCGGTAATCGCGACAATCAAAAGAGTTGCGARAACAAACGCATGATATTTTTTCATTGGATTGGTTCAATCTTTGTAAGGTTCAGATCCTGATGGTCAGCCCATCAGACAGTGACATTTTATAAGCGCGCACAGCGGGGATGATACCGGCCAGCAATCCCCCGGCCAGAATGATTGCAAGGTAAATGATCTCCTGCAATCCGGGCCAGGATAAAACCAGAAAAAGCCCGGTCTCCTGTTCGATTATCGGCCAGGTGAATATGACAACCAGATAAAGMATGCCCGTGCCAAGCACGACACCCAGTATAGCGAGTACGGCGGCTTCGGTGACAAACAGGGAAAACACCTGCAGGGGGCGTGCACCGATGGCTCTTAAAATCGCCATCTCCCTGCGCCGTTCATTCAGGCTTCCAAGAATGGAAATGACCATGCCAAAAAAGGCTGTAAATACCACCATCATTGAAATAATAACCAGAGCGGTTTCCGCACTGCCAATCAACGACCATAATTGTGCAAATGCAACGCCCGGCAAAATTGCAGTTACCGGCTCTTGTTTGTAATTATTGATGTATCTTTGCAGCGAAAATGTTCCGATTTTCGATTTCAGACCAATATAGGCCGCGGTGACCACTGTTGGTTCAAAAACCATTTGGCGAACAACTTCCCGACTTCGAATATCTTTGCCGCGCGGGGCCGCGCCTCCCTGCCAGCCAACATGAATTGCGTCTATGGCTTCCAGCGAAACGTGGACAGTTCTATCAACCTGAGTTCCTGTTGGTGCAAGAATGCCGGAGATGATGAAGGGTTTATCATCATGTTTGGCCCCAAGGGATATCTTGTCGGTGCCATGTGCAACAATGATTTCATCGCCAACACTGTAGTGCAGTTTTTCAGCGACCTGTGAACCAATCACAGTTTCAAACAAATCATTGAATGTTTTACCCTGATCTAAAACCAGGGATATATCCCGGCGATAACGGTAGTGATCAAAATAACCGGTTGTTGTTCCCATAACGCGAAATCCGCGGTGTGAATCGCCAAGAGAAATCGGCACAATCCATTTAACTTCCGGGCGATTTTTTATGTCATTCAGCGTCTGCATCGACATATTGTTGGTGGCATTACCAATTCTAAAAACGGAATAAAGCAGCAATTGCACATCACCTGATCGCGCACCAACGATCAAATCCGTGCCCGAAATTGTATTGAGAAAACCTGTTCGCGCACCAACCCGAACCTTTTCCACCCCCAGCAACAGAACCACCGAAAGAGCGATGGCGACGATGGTTAAGAGCGCGGTTAGTCGTCGGTTTTTGAGACTTTCCCAGGCAAGTTTCATAATAATCATGACATTAACTTCCCTGATCGGGTCGAACAGATATCCTGCAATTGAATAACCCGGCCAAAATGTGTTGCAAGGCGCATGTCATGGCTCACCATGATCAAACAGGCATCTGTTCGCTGTTTTTCTGCAAACAGCAGCTCCATGAATTTTGCCTGATTGTCTTCATCCAGTGATGAAGTCGGCTCATCTGCAATAATAATTTCGGGAGAGCCGATGAAAGCACGTGCTGCGGCTACTCTTTGTTGCTGACCAACACTAAGGTCTCTGGTTTTCTGATGGCCAAACTCCTCCGGGTCTACCCCAAGGGCCGTGAGCAACCGGCAGGCTTCGGAGGTGATGTTGTTGCTATTTTTAATCGCCGCAGCCTTGCGGGTTTTGGAGAAATGCAAAGGCAACAAAACATTGTCGAGTATCGATAAATAGGGCAGCAGATTAAACATCTGAAACATGATGCCGGTATGGTCTGCTCTAAACTGGTCACGGCCCGACCCCGAAAGCGAGTTGATCGCTGTTCCCAGAATATTGATTACTCCCTCACGGGGCACAAGCGTGCCACATATCAACCCCAGCAATGTGGACTTGCCACTGCCGGACGCTCCGGCAAGAAACACCGTTTCGCCGATTGAAATTTTCAGACAATCAAGGGTCAGCTCAAAGGAGCCTGCGTCAGACCCGAAGGAAAATGCTACATTTTGCATGTCCACTGCGGGCCTTGAAATATTTCTCAACTCATCCATTGAAAAATCCTTTGGCGATTATTGGACAATGGTTGAGAGATCTATCTGACGTGTGCCTTTTGGTATTTCCACTGCCAATTGACCAAAATCGGAAATAGCTTCCAGTTCAATTTCTTCAGCATTTGGAAACCTGTCAAAAAACTTTATGCCCATGGTTTTGAGCGCGCCTGGAGATGAACAGATAAACAAATAGCTCGCATGAAATTCGGCATGCCCCTCATCTTCTTCATGCTCTTCATGCTCTGCTTCACCTTCGGGATGCTCATCTTCGTCATTGTGAAACATAAATTCCGAGCTGGCAGAGCTCAGCAAACAGCCTGCCGAAAGGGGAAGATCAAACAATTTACCAGGTGCGCCCAGCAACGCCAGCGCCTGCTCTATGCTTTTTTGCTGATCGGCATTTTCTGCTTTGTGTTCAAACCCGACAATATCGGCCCCCGGGGCTTCCAGTTCCATTAAAAATTTGTTTTTATCAATAGCGATTTTCAACTGGCTGACACCGTGCTCGTGGGCATCGTGCTGGCGCACAGGTTCGGCCATCAGCGACGTGGATAATCCAGCTGTCAGAATGGATGAAACGACAAAAAATCTGATTACAGACATGGGCATTCCTGGTTTTTATGGATTGTATTGGGGAAGTATCAGGCGGGGGCACATTCCGGGCAAAGGCCAACCATCTCAATCAAACAGTGATCGAGCTTGAAGTGATTTTGTTGCGCAAATTCGGTGATCATTTTAGAAAGGGCCTCGCCGGCAATTCCGCAACTTGTTCGCAAGAGGAACAATGCAGAAATTGCGGGGTCTCGCATTTTTCATGGTCGCTGCAGGCAACATAGGCGTTCTTTGACTCCAGACGATGTACCAGTCCAAGTTTCAATAGAACATCCAGCGCCCGATAGACCTGCACTGGCTGTATCCGGTCAGCAATTCTGGCAATTCTCTCAACGATTTCATAGGCGCTTATTGCCTTGTGATCCTGCAACAGAATATCCAGGACAAGAAGCTGGTTGGCACCAAACTTCTTGCCGGTACTTTCAGCCAAACCGGTAGCGTGGGACTTCGCACGTTTGATGCACACCTCGTGGGAGTGTTTTGAACTACGAAAAACCTGACCCATAATTTTGATCCCGAACTTCTAAATAGCGAACCAGCGGGAATATAGATTGCAGAATTTTGCATGTCAACAGATTGTAACGTAATTACATTACAATCTGTTGACACATCCCGATCGATACAGCTGGGAGTCTGTCACCTAAAGGGCAATACCCTCGATGCATTCACCGACCGGGTTGCAGATCAGTTCAGACGAGAAGCGTAACATTTAAATGCTACGCCGCCCCTCACATCACTTGCTGCAATTGCACAGCGCCTGCATGGCGGTTTCGACATCGCCATTCATCGTTCCGCTAATTTTGCCTTTGTAGAATCCGGCGTTCCTGAGCAGTGTTTGTAAAGCTTCTGCGGTTTTGGGATCCCATTTATCAGCGCCCAGCACATCCGGGCCACCGAGTTTCATAGATTTTAACTTCTCCAGGAGGGCGCCCGTCCTTTTTTTTCCCAAAATTAATATCCAATCAATTTGCTCAACATTGTCAGTTCCATTCGAATGCAACATTGCGGTCGAATTTTGATTCGTTCGATATTTTACAGATATACCAAATATCTATATATACGTGCATATCGATTCGCTAATTGAAGTTGTTCAACACACAGAACAGGATGTTCAATGCTCAAATATTTGGCGATTTTTTCAATCTTTTTTCAAATATTTTCCATTAATTCTGCGCAAGCAGTTTGCATGTCAAACTGCAAACCCAAACATCCATTGGTTCGCGCAGCCAAAATATTATACCCAGGAAAGATTTGGCCTTCACTTGCCAGCAGAAAAATACATTTTGATTTATCGCCAGTATTGGCCGACCGTCTTTGCCGTAACACTATTTGGGAAAAGGCATACTCTTATGACATAACAAAATTGAAGATTATGAGCAGTCTAAAAAATCCAAATGACCTTAGAAAAAGCCCTTATGCAGAAGAACTCATCAACTCTCTAATTTCAGCAACATCAAATTTTCTCGCCACGGAAAACGATGATGCCGCGAAGTTCGCGATTAAATTAATGTTAGAGTTTGCAACTGCTGATTATCCGAAATTACAACAAAAGAAACGTTGGTCGCACACAATTTCGAGCGGTGCGTTATTTCTATTTGCAGCGGCTTCTGCATTTCAATTTTTGGAAGATTACGAACACTTCTCCGTCGCTGATCACAGCAAGATAGCACAGTGGCTGGAATCAAAAATTCTCAATTCCGAAATCCGTAGAAAACGAAATCGAAAATGGCACAGTAAAAATGATGCGATTAGGGGAAATGCAATCAAAAAAAGACGCGACGGTATTGTCGTAACTTGTTGTAACTCTTCGCGCTTTGAATCCACCCGATTACAGGTGGACAATGCTCTGTTTGCTGGAGCGGTACTATTCAATAACAAAAGTGCGTTGAAAGACGCGTTGAACGGTTATTTTGAGGTCCTTAACACATTACGTAAAGACGGAAGCCTACCGTATCAAACAGCACGCGGCAACGCAGCTATCTGGTATCAAAATTTAGGCGTCAATGTGATGGTTGTAATGGCAGAAATGGCAGCAAATCAAAACATCAATTTATACAACGCCCGCAGTGCAGCCGGTATGACCATACACGATGCGATCAACTATCTGGCCAAATCAATTGCTAACCCGGCAATTATTTATCCCTATGCACGACTAAATCTAAACCCGTGGCACAGAGCGTCAGGCAAAAAAGTAGACCCATTGGATTACCGGAAACAATTCGGTCCCGCAAAGATGGCAAGGTACCAACAAAGTCGCAGTCAGGCGTCTCACTTTCTCGCTTGGACAGTTCCCTATTACAAGAGGTTTTCAGAAACACCCAAAGCTATTACTCTTCGAAAGCAATTAATGAAAATAGGATTCGACCCTTCGAGCCCGCCCAGCATAGCCCCACTTTACAATGACTACACCGGGGCAAATATGTCTTGTCTATTTAGTCCTCTGGATTAGTTTAGTTTTCGAAACTACATGAAACAACATTATGATTGCCACAATTTGTTGATAGAAAACACAACAATTACAATCAGATAAACAATTTTTATCGATAGCTCCCCGTAATTAACACCAGACAATCTAGTTTTAAACTGGTGATTAAAAATGGACTCTCAGGAACGAAGTAGTGGGCATCTCACCTTCACATCACTTGCTGCAATTGCACAGCGCCTGCATGCTTCATCTCTTTCGATAGTCAAAGGATATGTTCTTCATGCTATGGTTACTTTTATTGAGAGTTCGCTCATT
>JAESRR010000236.1 GCA_016764535.1 Cohaesibacteraceae bacterium
TTGCTGTCGTCCGTAACCACGAATCTCTGTGACTGTCAGACCATCTGTAAAATCTCCGGATATGGCTTTTCGCACATCATCCAGCTTGTGAGGTTTAATGATTGCTGTAACGAGTTTCATTGGATCCCCTTTGCCGAGTGTTGAATTGTCTGTGTCAGACCGTTCGGATAAGGGATTACAATTGTCGTGCCAGGTTTTGTAATAACTGCCAAGTATTTGTATTTTAAAGGTTACGAGACTTGTTATACGATCGAATAGATTTACTACAAATATTTTTGATTAAATTTTATGCTAATAATATTTAGTGTATAAAAATTAATCACATTCAATATTGCCGCGCAAATAGTGTTGAATTGCCCGAATGGTTGAGCAAGCACGACAAATTCCAACGGAAATAAATGAGAAACAACCCAAAAAAACCCGTTCAATCCCATGAGGTTTAAATGGGCTTCTGAAAGGATAAAATCATTAGCGATTGCGGATGCGGATCAGGCCTTCCTGTACAGCGGATGCGACAAGCTCACCGGCTTCTGTGAAGATTGATCCACGATTGAAGCCTCTTGAACCGGACGCTGCTGGACTATCCTGCGCATATAGCAGCCATTGATCTGCTTTGAACGGACGATGGAACCACATGGCATGATCCAGACTGGCAACCTGCATTTCCCGGGAAAATACGCTTTTGCCATGCGCAAACAGTGATGTATCCAATAGCGTCATATCTGAAGCATAGGCCAGAACACTTTGGTGTATCGATGCTTGGTCGGGTAGCTGGCTGGTCGCCCGAAACCAGACATGTTGTACGGGTGCCAGTTTTTTACTGGAAATATAGTGCTCCATATTCACCGGTCTGAGTTCAATCGGGCGTTCTCTTTCCCAGTACGCGCGTACATTTTCTGCTGCCGAATGCAGATATTTTTCTTTCAGAACTTTCTCGCTTGGCAGCTCATTTGGACCGGGGACATCGGGCATATCAATTTGATGAGATAAACCTTCCTCAAGAACATGAAATGAAGCTGACATGGAAAAAATTGCATGACCATGCTGAATAGCGACAACCCGTCTGGTCGCAAAACTACGCCCGTCCCGAATACGGTCGACTTCATATATTATTGGAACGGAAGGATCCCCGGGACGCATAAAATATCCATGAAGCGAATGGACTGATCGTTCTTCATCGACTGTTCGGGTAGCAGCGACCAAAGCCTGACCGATAACCTGTCCACCGAATACCCGTTGCCATCCATATTGGGGGCTTTGACCCCGGAAAAGGTTTTTTTCCAGAGGTTCAAGATCTAGCGTATCCAGCAATGTAGAAACAGCATTTGAACCAGATTTGTTGCTGGATGTTGATTTGGTCATGTGTCTTATTGCCTCATGATTGGACAGTTATTGCAATTTTGAACGATATTATAGACATTCATGTAATCGTGCCTATATCTCAATTGGATTTTGGTTGAAAATAACTGATAACAACACCGGCCTAATGGACGAATTTGCAATGAAAAACCAGACGGTTGCGCATTCTGTAGATAAACAATATTTTGATCTTGTTGTTGCCGGTGGCAATTATGTCGGTCTTTCCCTTGCTGTAGCGATAAAGCAGGCGCTACCGGAAATTGGGGTTTGTGTTGTTGAACCCAGACATCAAAAAGAGCTGGTTAAGGATTCACGATCGTCTGCTGTAGCTGCAGCGGCGAGGAACCTCCTGAACGTATTGGGTGTCTGGGCCGATATTGAACCCCATGCCCAGCCAATAAATGATATGGTGATCACAGATAGCAAGCTATCCGATGTCGTGAGGCCAACTTTCCTGACTTTTGATGGGAAACTGGACGATGGACAACCATTCGCCCATATGGTTCCCAACGGCGTCATGGTGGCGTCTCTGTATCAAAAAGCCCTTCAAAGTAATGTAACCTTGATAACGGGTGATCTGGTAAGTAATTTTGATCTGACTGCTTCAGGTGTTCAGATTGAATTGAAGTCAGGTTTGCAAATCCGGACGAAACTATTGGCAGCGGCTGATGGTGTCAGGTCGTCTTTACGCGAATTGGCTGGAATATCTGTTGTTCAGGTGCCTTATGACCAGATTGGTATTGTTACAACCGTGGCTCACGAGCGCCCGCATGAAGGCAGGGCAATAGAGCATTTTTTGCCTTCCGGGCCATTTGCGATATTGCCACTGAAAGGCAATCAATCATCATTGGTTTGGTCAGAAAAAACATATGAAGCCGAGCGGCTTTTAAAGATGGATGATTTCACTTTCCAGATAGAGCTGGAACGACGTTTTGGCCGGCGTTTGGGGGACCTTGAAATATTGGCAAGACCGCGTGGGTTTCCACTCGGGCTTTCTCTTGCCCGCAGCTTTGTGAAAAATCGTTTTGCGTTACTTGGAGATGCCGCACACGGCATTCACCCAATTGCCGGGCAGGGGCTTAATCTTGGTTTCAAGGACGTTGCTGCACTTGCAGAGACCGTGGTGAACGCTGCGCGTCTTGGTCAGGATTTTGGTACCCTGGATGTTCTGGAGAATTACCAGCAGTGGCGTCGGTTTGATACGGTTCAGATGGGCATAACATCCGATGTTCTGAACCGGGTCTTTTCGAATAATAGTGAACCAATGCGTTTCATCAGGGATTTTGGATTGGGGTTGGTGGATCGTATTCCAGCGCTTAAAACCTATTTCATCAATGAAGCTGCCGGAGGCGGCGATCATGCACCACGACTATTGCAGGGTGAATTGATCTAGTCTTCCAGGGACCGGGCTTCATCCGGTAACATGACAGGCACGCCATCCCGAATTGGATATGCAAGTTTTGCAGCCCGACTTATTAATTCCTGGGCTTCCTTATCATATTCCAGTGTGGTTTTTGTCAGAGGACATACCAGCATGTCCAATAACATCTGGTCAATTTGACTTTTGCTCATGGTATTAATCCGCTTATTGCATTGTGACATTGGATAAACCGGTGTCACGCGCGATTTGTATTTCGGTGATGGCTATTAATGTCTCTGCGCGTCGGGCCAGCGTTCCAGCCTCCAGCATTGCCTGCTTTTCAGCTTCGCCATAAGGCGACATCATACATAGTGAATTTACGAGCAATTCTGTTGATGCTTCCTCAACGCTATCCCAGTCTGCTTCCAGGTCATTGGCTTCCAGATAATTTTTGAATGTGCTGAGAAGTTCAGAGCGATTTACGTCAGATTCTCCGTGGCCATGGATGAAATCTTCAGAAAAAATCTCGGCATCAATGGCAAACAGGCGATAGGGTTTATCAGTTTCGAACTCTTCATTTAAACATACGCGAGAAATGCCGGTCAGGGTGACGATTATGCGACCGTCTCCAGTCTCTGACCAGGACGTAATTCTTCCTGCACATCCTACATTATGTAGTTCACCATCATCATTTCCGTCGGGATCATCAACCTGTGGCTGGGTAACAACAATAATTCTGTCGCCCTGCAAGGCATCATTCAGCATTTCCAGATATTTTGGTTCAAAAATATTCAGCGGTAATTGAACGCGCGGTAACAAAAGTGCACCTGACAACGGAAATACAGGCGCAATACCTGGCAGATCGCGTGGTGTATCGTAATGGACATTTCCTGCCAGAGCCATGAAACTGTTCTCCTTTTCTATCTCCCCGTTTTTGTTGTTTAACGGAACAATAGTGAAGACAAGCCACGTCGACCGTATTGTGTCGCTGCATCCATCATACCCCATGCCTCGAAAAATTGCAGGAGTTGTTTGCGCGCACCATCATCATTCCATTCACGATCACGTTTCATAATCGTGAGCAGTTCGTCTGCTGCCGGGTTTCTTTCGCCAAGTGCATTGAGCAAAAGCGCCAGATCAAACCTGGCCGGGTGATCATCCGTGTCGGCAGCTATACGTGCTTCCAGTTCCACCTTGTCGCCAAGACCTTCAGTTTGTTTCCTAAGGTCTATTGCAGCCCGGGTTGCAATGATTTCGGCATCCTGATTATCTTCAGGGACCCCGGCAATTACCTCGGCTGCCTTGTCAATTTCTCCGCTTTCGAGCAGACACATCGCAATTCCGGCAAAAGCCAATGGGTGATCCGGCACATTGTTAAGTATAGTTGAATATATTCGGGAAGCCTGGGCAAAATCGCCAGCTTCACGGACTGTTTTGGCCTGGTCCAGCATTTCCTCAATCGGATCGACAGTTGGTGCCGAATTTTTTTCGATGAATTCTGTGATTTGTTTTTCCGGCACAACGCCCATAAATGCATCGACCGGTTTGCCATCCCTGAATGCAATGACTGCGGGGATGGATTTAACCCCGAGTTGTCCAGCGATGGCAGGGTGGTCCTCGATGTTCATTTTAACGAGTTTAACGCGACCACCAGCGCTTTTTACCGCTTGTTCAATGACCGGCGTCAATTGTTTGCATGGCCCGCACCATGGTGCCCAGAAATCAACCAATACAGTTTGAATGCTGGATTCAGCGATAACATCAACTGCAAATCCCTGGGTTGTTGTATCATGAATCAGAGGTTGAGAGGATTCCGGTTTGGCAGGCGGCGAAGCCGGAGTCGTCACCGGAGCCTGTGTGGATGCCGGGGCAGTTGCAGGCTGATAACCCTGTGTGCCGCCATAGGTAAAAGTCGGATTTGACATTTCAAATATCCTGGGCTGGTCCTGATTGACGGGTGTCCAACGACTCATTCCATCGGAACGTCTGTATCAGCCAATTCGAGTGTTAACGGGTTATGGCCCGTCTTTTGAAAAAAGGCCAGTAGATCATCACGTTTGATCGAAGTTGTTGCCGTGTTTTCCAGTGGATGATAGTTCAATAGATTAAGCGACATCATTTTTTGATCAAGTATCAGACCAACCTCGTTTCGAGTGTCGTTGATGAGGGAAAAAGGCGTAACCGATCCTGGTGTTACTCCCAAAAGCTGTAACAACAACCCGGCATTTCCGAAAGACAATCGTCCACATCCGATCTTTTTATGAAGAGTTTTAAGATCGATATTTGTATCATTCAGTGCAACTACCAAAAACCTTGCACCTTTTTTGTCTTTCAGGAAA
Organism: Cohaesibacteraceae bacterium; assembly: GCA_016764535.1. GTDB lineage: Bacteria > Pseudomonadota > Alphaproteobacteria > Rhizobiales > Cohaesibacteraceae > JAESRR01. Next base: position 5,059 of record JAESRR010000236.1, read on the forward strand.
AGGTTCTTTGTATGGCCGCCAGGAATTGTATCCTTAATCCGGTGCGATTCATCAACAGTAAAAACAGCGGGATGATCATGGGTTTTGGTCTCAATGCCCATATCGCCCAATAATCTTAATAACTCGGTTTTTGTGACGGGAGTACTGGATGACATTTTTGTTCCGATGATCAGATGTTTAGCTACGGGAATTTTTAACTGCGCGTACAATTGTATTTTCAAGTTCGGACAAGAACCTTGAACGATGTTGTCTCGAAAATGCCGCACCCCCGCCAGTCATCACACCCTGTTCCCGTAACTGATTGTTCAGGTCCCGCATGGCCAGTGCCATACCAATTGATTGTGTCGTGAATTGTTTTCCCTTGGAATCAAGCGCAATTGCATTCTTTTTAATGCAGCGATCTGCTAGCGGAATATCACCGGTAATCACTATGTCATTGGCCGATATTTCATCAGCGATCCAGTCATCAGCAATGTCGGGACCTTCCGGAACGACCTGGCGTTTGACAAGCGGGCTGTCGGGTAGGCGCATCCAGCTATTCGATACCATGTAAACGGTCAAATTGTGCCGGTGTGCAACGTCTACTATTTCTTCTTTAACCGGGCATGCATCAGCATCAACAAACAGTGCTACCATCATTCTCCACCATCATAATTCGAACCAGTTCGAATCCATTCACAGTCGTATGTGGACAAAATGACCAGTCAGATATTTTTGTCAAATCCGGGTTGCTTTGTTCTGGAAGTTCAGCCATATAGTCGCCACCGCCTGCGGGTTTTATCCCGGGTGGGACTAAGCGGGCGTAGCTCAGGGGTAGAGCACAACCTTGCCAAGGTTGGGGTCGGGCGTTCGAATCGCCTCGCCCGCTCCATTCTCTCAAAATTATCCCGGAGAGAATGCAAACAGGCCGCCTTCGGGCGGCTTTTTGTTTTTTCTAATCAGGTTCATTCCAAATTCGGGGCACAGCCAGGTGTGATTGTTTTACCGGTCTGTGTGGTAATTCCGGATTGCATTTTACCCGTCAGTCCAGTTCACGTGTTTTAAGAAACTCGATATCAGGATTGTTGCGTGCCGCATAATCCAGTTCCCAATTGCTTTTGGCCAAAAATACAGGCCGGTCATCCCTGTCTGTGACGATATTGGAACTATTGGATTTCAGAAAGCTCTCGAGGGTTTTGTCATCGTTCGATTTAA
>JAESRR010000110.1 GCA_016764535.1 Cohaesibacteraceae bacterium
AAAACAGCATATGTGAAGAGTTTGATTGACATAAAACCAATGCATAGCGATACTTTCGCGCTTTCTTAGATCGTTCCTTAAATAAAGGAGCGATCTTCTTTTTTGATGACTAAATTTTCAATTTTTGTGGAGAAAGCACATGATACCCGCGTTATTGTCGAACTATGCCCCAACAGACCTTTCCTTTGAAAAAGGAGAAGGTGCTTACCTGTTCGGGAATGACGGGCGACGATATCTCGACTTCTCTTCAGGCATGATTTCACTTGCCCGGGCTGCGGCCCCCGAAGCTCTGTTCGTTCAGGGAGATGCAATGGCGATGGAATTTGCCGATGGCAGCTTTGATGCGGTGACAATCGGATTTGGTGTACCACACTTTCCGAAACCTGAAACTGGTTTGGCGGAAGCAGCCAGAGTTCTCAAGCCAGGCGGGAGAATTGCCTTTTCGATCTGGCGGGGCAAGGGTTCTGATGGCGCATTTGGCTGGCTTTTCGATGCGGTCGGGCGTCTGGGCGATCCTTCGGTTATTCTGCCGCCTGGACCAGACGCACATCTGCTCGTAGACAGCGCCATCGCCATACCCATGGTTGCCAATGCAGGCTTTGTCGATGTCCGGTCATCCAATGTCGCAACCGAGCTTTGGGTGCAAACCCCGGATAGTTTGTTTGATGCTTTTGACAAGGGTGCAGTGCGCGCAGCGTCGCTTCTCGGAGGGCAACCAATTGCGCAACGCGATGCCATTCGCGCGGATTTGGCATCGCGCACAAAATCTGTTGGTATCAAACATGAAGAGGGTTATCTTGTCCCGGCCCCGTCAGTAATTATTTCAGCGGTACGAAGCCAGGTCCCGCCATTAATTCATGCGACAGAGGGCTTGTAACGTACGGCCGGGCAGGCTTTCAGATTTTCGCCCGCTTCAGGAATTACGCATGGCAATCACGATGGTTCCCAGCCTTTGTTCAGATTCCACTGTGTGGTGAGCCTCTGCGGCCTGTTCCATTGGATATACCCTGTCGACCACAGGGTGAATGATGCCGTCCTCTATCATTGTTTTAAGCTCAAGCAACTCTTGCCTTGTTTCACCGGCAAACGCGAAATCCACATTTTTGGTTGAAAAATTATTGGTAATCAGAGATCTCAACATGTCGACAATTCGAGGATTAGCCAGCAGAAGGCGGCCATCGGGTTTGAGCACTGATAAACATTCAGAAGATGAAATTCCAGCCACCATGCTGAACAAAACATCATGGGTCTTGCCGGATTTTGCAAAATTTTGCTTTTTGTAATCAATAAAGTGATCAGCACCAATTTGGCGCAGCATCTCTTCCTTGATACTACTGTCGACAGCAGTCACGATTGCACCTTGTGCCTTTGCTATCTGAACTGCGAAAGTGCCTATGCTTCCACCCGCTCCATTGATCAAAATGCTATCCCCGCGTTTAATCGTCGCCTTATTCAGGAAATGAATTGCATTCAGGGCCCCTAATGGTACCGCAGCGGCTTCTTCAAAAGAAATGTTGGATGGCTTGGGCGCTATCGTAGAATTTTCTGGCAGGCACATGTATTCAGCATAGGCACCAAACTTAAATCCAGCCGAGCCGAATATTTGATCACCATTGCTGAACCCGGTTACACCTTTGCCAACTGCTTCGACCTCGCCAGAAAAATATCCGCCCAGGATAGTCTTCTTTGGTCTAAATACCCCAAACATTAATCGCAACGGCAACCAAAACCATTTCACCGCAAATTTGAAACTTCGCATTTCGCAGTCTGATTTGGTTGCCTCCGCAGCATGGACTCTGATGAGAATTTCGTTGTCTTCAGGAACAGGTTTGTCAACGTTTTCCAGATGGAGAACATCGGGAGATCCATACTTTCGGTATACAATCGCTCGCATTTTATTCTTTCCTGTAAAACCATCCAGCCATTCCGGCACCTGGCGATTCCAGTAATAACATCAACATGTCAGATGCTCCCGAACTCAATTTAAAAGTATGTTCTTTTGTCTGGCATATTATTGGTGTGCCGGATGTTTCCTTTCCAGTTCATCGCAGTTACAACACCAAAACTCGGTGTCCATCCNNNGGRCMGGGATTAGTTTTGGAGAGTTCGTATGAGCGTTTGGCCAGCACCGTTTTCTGTCCATGGCAATTTTGTTTCCGTTGTACCGCTTTCACAAGAGCACCACGATGATTTGGCAGAAGCAACTGCAGACGGAGATTTGCACAAGCTGTGGTACACAACGGTTCCGGATGGGGAAGGGATGGCGGCCGAGATTGACCGAAGGCTTGCTCTTKCGTCCATGCTGCCATTTACMATTATYGATAAWYCRACGGGYAAAGCYGTTGGAATGACSACYTATATGAAYRTTGAYGCAGCGAACAAAAGRCTTGAAATTGGCTCCACATGGTATCGGAAATCTGTTCAAAGAACGCCAATAAATACCGAATGCAAGTTACTGTTACTGGAATATGCCTTTGAAAATCTGAATTGCATTTGTGTTGAGTTCAGAACCCATTTTGTGAATATGCAAAGCCGTCGTGCCATTGAGCGACTGGGCGCAAAATTCGACGGCATTTTACGTTCAACCATGATCATGGCAAACGGGACCATCCGTGACACGGCTGTATATTCCATTATTGCCTGCGAGTGGACTACGGTGAAGGCCAATCTGACCTGGAAGCTGGAAAGTCAATCCTGATGGGAACCGCTACATAGCCGATTGGATCACACCAAATTGCATAAGGCCAATCGCCGGGTTCTCAGTTTCGTGTCTGCTGTTGGTAACAAGCTATTCAATTTCAATGTGCAATTCTTCATCCGACGGATGAAGAATATGAATTCGACGCTCCGTCAATTTGTTGGGAAAGTCTGTTTCAGGAAACAACTTTGGAGACAACAAATGGCGACCATTCTACACATTGATGTCAGCGCCCAGGCCATCGACCGATCAATTTCCCGCAAACTATCAGCTCGTTTTATGGAAACCTGGATGGCAAAGCGTCCCGGAGACACGGTAATTCGGCGTGACATCGGGCAAAAACCCCCCGGTTTTATTTCAGCCAAATGGATTGAAGCCTGCTTCACACCGGAGGGTCAGCGGTCGCCGGAACTGGATGAAGCACTCATGGAGTCAGACGAGCTTATTGGCGAACTGGAAGTCGCTAATATTGTCGTGTTGGGCACACCTATGTATAATTATGGCATGCCGGCAGCCTTGAAAGCATGGGTCGATAGTGTCGTTCGCATCGATAAAACATTTTCCTTTGATCTTGCCCGCGGTGATTATCCGCTCGAACCAATACTGGGTGGCAAAACTCTCGTGGCCCTGACCTCCAAAGGCGAGTTTGGATTTTCAACAGGTGGCATACGTGCGCATATGAATTTTCTGGATGGACATATTGATGCGGTTGCACATTATCTTGGACTTGTAAGTCGCTATTTCGTTCACTCCGAATATCAGGAATTTAAAGGCGACAGACACAAACGCTCGCGTGATGCTGCTGAAAAGGCTACTGTTGAACTTGCCAAAAAGCTTATCATCGAGACGCCTGAGGAAGACGTGTTCGCATGACGATTCAACGCCTGCCGCCACTTAATGCCTTGAGAACCTTTGAGGTGGCGACCAGGCATATGAGCTTTAGAAACGCCGCCGATGAACTGTGCATTACCTCCACGGCAGTTAGTCATAGAATAAAAGCTCTGGAAGAATGGCTCGGCGTGAAACTATTCAATCGGCTTACAAGATCTCTCCAACTGACAAAAGAAGGCGAAGTCTATGCGCCGATAATCAGGCAGGCATTTGAGTTGCTGTCCAGCGGTTCCAACGCTTTGAAGAACTCAAATGACGGCGGTGATTTGATTATATCATCGACAATGTCATTTGCGTCAAACTGGCTTACGCCCCGGTTGCCGGGCTTTTACAATCAACATGAAGAGTTCGCAATTCGCGTGGAAGCATCGGATGATCCCGTAAACCTGGCGCGAACCAATATTGATGTGGCCATTCGATATGGAGAAGGCGGATACGATGGCTTGCATTCACAAATGTTATTCACAGATCTTGTGGCTCCTGTGTGCACGCCGGATCTTGCGAAAAAACTTTCAGACCCTGCCGATCTGGCTGGCGTAACGAGGTTCAACTACTACTGGCCAGGTTTTAATGAGCGAGATCCAGGCTGGCAGAAATGGTTCACCGCTGCCGGATTGCCAGACATCGAGCTCGGAAGTTCCCCGGTTTTCAGCGAGGAACACATGGTTTTATCGGAAGCGATTGCCGGACGTGGCGTGGCATTGGTGGGAATAGTTGCTGCCGCAGATGCAATTCAACGGGGTGCGCTGGTATGCCCGTTCTCTGTGGCTCTCGAAAACAGATCCTATTATTTCGCATGTCAGCCTCAGGCTCTGAAATTGCGAAAAGTAACTGCTTTTCGTAATTGGATAATTTCCGAAGCAACCAGGTTCGACGACTTCGTTGAGGGCCATCCCCAAATGCAATTTGATAACATTCAACGATCAGAAGACCTGCAATAATCTCATCGCTTTGTCATTGCGTTCTCTCCCGGTCTGTCCGAATGATTTTGTACAGGGAAGCGTTGAGGATAAGCCCATCGACCAGCTTGATGTCGGCTTTTGCGCGACTAGTTAGCGCGCCCTGTCAGGCGTATCGTCTGGTTCTTGTTCGATCAAAGTTTCGATCTGAGCCATAACGTCATCTGGCAAAGCACCGAAGGAAATCGCTCCGGCGAGGCCCTTGATCTGCTCCACAGTTCGCGCACCTGGGATCGGTATGTTCATGTCGCCTTTCGCCCAAAGCCAGCCAAGCGCGCCTTGTACCAAACTGCGGCCGTCTGTCGTAAGCAATTCACGTACCGCATCAAGCTTGGCGAGAAAGGCCGGGTTAGCTCGCCCGTTTGCGAAGTAATCTGTTCTTGGGTTTGAGGTTGCGCGAATATCATCTTCGCGCATGATGTCGCCAGCCCCATATTTTCCGCCCAACAATCCCATTGCTAAAGGCGAACGGATTAGGGCAAACAAGTTTTTTTTACGGACTACGTCCCGTATTTTTGGCGCATCAAGGAGCACATTCATTGCGTGTTCAACGGCGATAAAAGCAGGTCGATCAGCAAACGCAGCCGCGCTCCTGGAGAAATCTGTGCTCCAGCCATAGGATTGCACCTTCCCCGCCAGGCGAGCCTTTTCAACTTCATCAAAGATCGCTTCCGCCTTCGACACGGGCAGTGAATTCAGATGTAAAAGCAAAACGTCTATTCGATCCCGACCCAGCCGTGACAGGCTTTGATCAATGGCAGGAAGAACGCTTGCTGCTTCAACCTCATCTTCGGTCAGTTGCTTGCTTTTTTCGTCGATCCCGGTCCCGATTTTCGTAGCAATCAGCGCCTCGGGTCTACCCTTCAATGCACGAGACAGCAGCCGCTCGGCGTGTCCCGCGCCATAAGCTGGTGCCGTATCAAAGAGCGTGATTCCAGCGGCAAGCGCTGCATGAATGGTACGGATGGATTCGTCGTCATCGACATTGGTGTAGCCAAGAGGTTGATCGCCCGTATACATCGCCCCACCTATCGGCCAGCACCCCATACCCAGAGGGATTATTTCGGTTTCAAGAAATTTCACGTCATGGCTCCTTTTCAGTTTTCCAACATGAAATCACGAAAATTATTTCATATCCATGAAACGTAATGTAATTATCGTTTCATGAGTGAAATGAACTTCGATTGGGACGATCTGCGCCTTTTTCTGGCAGTGGCACGCAAGGGTGGACTTGCCGCTGCGGCTTCCTCGACTGGGAAAAGCCCCCCAACGCTGGGACGGCGCATGCTTGAACTCGAACGCCGCCTGGGTCGCGATCTGTTCCGACGCATGGCCCGTGGCTATGTGTTGACCGATGAAGGGCAAGAGCTACTGACGAAGGCAACAGCGCTCGAAGGCCGTATCCAGCCGATGATAGAAACCGACCCCGAAAAGTCATTACCCATTGTGAAGGTTTCAGCCGGGACTTGGGTGACGCATCTACTGTGCGAAAAGGTGTCCGGGCTTATCGGCCCGGACCGTATACGGTTGAGGTTCATAGCTGCTGATGAGGCGGTGGACATTGGCAGGCGAGAAGCACTGATTGGTATCCGCAATCAGCGACCTGATGGAATTGGACTGGCTGGGCGCAGGATTACTCGCATCAATT
>JAESRR010000111.1 GCA_016764535.1 Cohaesibacteraceae bacterium
CGGGTTTGGATATGTAGGTGCCCTGCTTGATCCCTGCAGATACCTCAATCAGCTCATCGACCGTCATCTGGATGACATCGCCATAATCAGCATTGCCGGAAATGCGAACCTTGAGATCCGCAGTCGACATCAAATCAAAGATTATCGAGGCAAACCTTGTTGTTCTGCCCAGTGTGGAGCCGTCTCTCATGCCGTCTGCAATCGGCATGGTTTCACCCTCTGCCAGATATCCAAATCCCGCATGAATGATTTTTGCAGRTGCACCACCAGGCAAGGTGAGTGTTCCACCGCTGACAATTACCTTCCCCAAAGGCTGGCCATCAGCCAGAATATCCAGCTCTGCACCCTCGTACAGATCAAGACCGGTGATCGCTGTTGTTGGTGTTATCGATCTTGATGTAAAACCGCCATCTACAAAAAACGCCTCGATTGCCGGCGCTGAATTATCAATCAGATCAACGTCAAATTCCGGTGTGAGAACTTCAATGGTTCTCAATGTCGATCCATTGATATCGCGTTTGACGGCAAGCCAGAGCTCGTCACCATCAGGACCGGGTTTTGAGGCGATAGATTCAACCAACCCGCCACCACCGATATGATGCGCATGAACCGCAACCATCTGTTGATCGCGCTCGTAGGTAATGCCGACAAGCGAACCGTCATTCATGGCGCAATAACAGATCGGCATCGGATGATCGACTTTAGCCAGTGAACGAACACCCGACTTGAACAGGTGATTGCTCAGAACCGTCAGATCAGGTGCTACATAACTCCCGGTTGCCGGGTCGATGATGTGTTCGCGAATGGATCGGCCATTATCACCAACAAACAATAATGCAGATGATAAATGCACCGGGCGTAATGGTTCCGCGCGAACGCCTGTCTGGTGTTTTTGTTCGGCGTTGACCGCTGAATATACAGCACCTCTATCTGCTGGGCCAAGTGTCCGGGTTGCGCCGGCTGTACCGATGATCATCGATTCCTGTTCAGCAATGAAAGCGATATCATTGATGTGGGATGTCAGAATAGTCAGCGCCAAAGCGTCATCTGCGACCAGCGGATCACTCACAGCAAATGAATTCAACAGACCGGTTTTGGTTTGCCATATCTTGTGTGGTTGTTGCGGTGTGCTCGCAAATGTTTTGCGCTCCGAATAAAAGCACACATGCCGTGGCCAGTTGCCCGTAACCCAGTCTGATGGCCTGTCGGTGAAGGTGATTGGATCCATGGTCCAGTTGTCCTCCGCCAAACGTTTCAGATCCTGTGGCTGGTGGTTTGCATGAACAAATGTCTGAATGTCACCGCTGCCGACATAGTCCAGCCTGTCCAGATCAGCAGCATGGAAAGGCGTTGTTATCTGATAGGGATTACCGCCACTGAATACCAGCGCCTGTGCCGATATGAAGCGAGCCTTCTGATCACCCAGTTCAACAATATATGCCTGATCGACCGAGAATATGAATTCAACAAGACGACTGGGGTTTGCCTGGTCTGCGCATATGGCAATGTGTCTTGTTCCGGATCTTTTAATCAGACCGCCATATCTGGTGATCTTGATGTTGCGGCACTTTTTGAGGCTTTGACGAAACTGTTCTGTATCAACACGGGCATGCATTTCGGGGGTGACTTCACCACGCCCGAAAGTCGGCTGGATAAGCGAGAGAACCATTCTACTGGACGATCACTTGCGAAGGAGTCCCCAGAAGACCATCGCGTTTTTTTGATCGTTTCAGGGTGGCTTCAAATTCCTGATGCATTTCGGCTTTCAGCGTGCGCTTGCCTGTCAGATTATGGGCAAAATTCCTTGCAAGCAGCAATGTCAGGACTTCACAAAACGGAATAGTGAATTCTCCCGGATCAGTCACCCTGCGCACGTAGTGGAGTTTTAAGGGCCCTTGCAGATTTACCAGAACATGCCCTGTTTCCACGCTATGGGGGATTTCCACCGGATCCCCGTTTTCATCCAACCGATATAGCGGCAATGGAAACAAACAATCCGCCGGCAATAGATATTGGTGGGAATAGTCAAATGCCGGACTTTGTGTTTCTGCTGCAATCAGACCGCGCCATTTTGAAAAGGACCAGGCGAAAGCTGATAAAAGCTGATCTCGCGAAAATGCAAAGTTGGTTTTCATCCAGCGCGCGCTTTTGCCCGGTTCATCAAAATTTGCGATTGTCGCTTCTGCAATATGGCCAAGGGCAATATTGGCGAGGGCGACTTCACTCTGTCCGCTTGCCATTAAATAGATCCTGTGGTGACTGGAATTTATGAGAGGCGCGTACGCCCCTCTTTGGATGATTGGTTAGTCTGGTTTGCTATCGTCAGGCGGGTTTGTATCTTCAGGTGGCGGCGTGGGTTTGTTGTCCTTTTTCGGACCTGCCTTTTTAACAAAAGCGCCCTTGTCAGGTTTGATCCATGACGCTTCAAGACCGGTGTAGTTAAACCGCTCGCCTTTTTTGCGAACACTTTTGTAAACGCCGGTGGCAATGGCAGTCACCATGCCGTCCAGTTTCTTTAGATTAGCCATTGGTCTGGTTCCCCATTGTGATACCGGCTGTGATTTTACCCACGGTTGGTGCCGTCCCCACGAGCGTATAATTCACCCGCATATACCGGTGCATGCCTTCGCCCTGGGCCAGTGGCACAACATCGGGGTTGAACTGATAGCCTGCCTTTAGATTGGCCAACGGGATTGCGCCGGATGTGGCATGGGTCAGAACACCGGATCCAAATGCACTGTCATCCGATGTCTGGACCTTGATTTCCAGTGACGTCAGATTGTTGAAATCCTCTGTCACCTGCATCAGCAGAGGCATCTTTTTGCCGCCGCCCTTTTCACGACGGATCGCCTCGGCATTGCCATACGGTATCCCGGTAGTACCAAGGTCAATCACATCGGTCGAACCAGTAGAAGCCGTCAGCACCTGCTGGTTGGAGAACATATTCTGGGTATCAAAGATCATTGAAAGTTACCTTTATCTTCCCGTTCAGCAATCAGCTTGCTGCGGGAACTGCGGCTTCGGTGTTGAGCAAGGCGTCTGTTTCGCGGATCGGAATGCCGCGATAGGTGATCACCTGCTGGCCCTCGATTTCGCGACGCCCCAGACGAACGAAGTTGTCAGATGTTCCGGCATTGGTCGCCAGAGCATCTAGTGCTTCCATCATGTCTTTGTTCATGTAGATGCACTGTTTGCCACCTGCCACGCGGCGGGACTGCAGCTGGTAATATGCCTTGCGCATCAGCTTGTAGAGATCAACAGACCCGCCCTGCACATCACTGACATCGATGTTGCAAATCCGGGCGTTATAGCGCCAGTCCTTCACAGCAACTCCCATGTGCCAGGTGAACATCTCTTCCTCGACATAGTAGGGATTGTTGTCGGCATCGAGCACACGCTGTTTGCCCATGTCCTGACGCTGCACACCTGCTTTGGTGCCTTTGGGATAGATCAGATGCGTGAACCGATCGCCCCATGTGACAAACCAGATCGAGGTGTTGTCAGATCCTGCGCCGCCGGCATGGATCACCTGTTTTTCCGCGCCTTGCGAGTTTGCTCCATTTGCATACGTGGCATAGCGGGCAGACAGACCCTTGAAGCGTTCGGGATTATTGGCTGTGTCATGATAAAACATGCCGGTCGCCATTTCCTGATTCATCGCTTCCAGAAATGCCTGTCCTTCGGACAACCTCACTGCGCCGCGATCGGTCGCCAGATCAAGCAGCCGGCAATCGACCGAAGACATTGCTTCAATAAAGCCGGTGGTATCATCTACCTGTTGGGTCTGCGACTTGCTCTGTGGTGTACCCTTGTAAAGCATACCCCACGAGACCGACGGCAACCCGGTACGGATCGTATGCCGGTGTTTTGTGCCCATATTGCATTCCATTGCCACGGCATCGGCAAGGATCTGGTTTTCCTGTGCCAGTAATTCGATAATGGCTGCGATCTGCCGACCATCACCTTCCTGCCGCTTGTAGATATCAACGAGTGTTAGATAATTTTGAGCGAGTATCGCCATGAGAACCGGTCCTTTTCTCTATTTGGAGTTTGCTGGATAGAGGATCTCTGCATGATCCTCGTTTGCGGGAGTTTGGGTGCCTGCGCCACCGCCTTGCGGCATGTCTTCGTCAAAATACTCGGCACCGATTTTTGCAAGAAGGATGGAAAGCTGCGGGCTTTTTAACCCGCCATTGGAATGAACTGCCCCCATCGCAATCAGTTCCTTACGCAAGCCATCGCCACCGTTTTTATTGATGACACGATCAAGCAATGACAGATTGCGTTTAAAGCCTTCGGTCCCGGTTTCGCCCCATGCTTTCTCAAGCGCATCTGTGGTGGCTGTAGCCTGTTGCTCGGCGTGATCTTCCGACGCCTTGTGCAGACCCACCATGTGGCTAACAAACGCCTGATGGATGCCGTCTGCCTGATTGGGATCAAGTCCAAGATCCAAAGCCACACCCTTGAGCGTATCTGCTTGCGAGGCGTCGTAGGCGAGGCCCTCAGGCAATTGCTCCGGAAGTTTGAAGCTGTAGTCCTCAGCCTTTACCGGGACACCCAGTGCCTTGCGAAACGCAGCCTTGTCATCATCGCTGGCGTCCTTGCCCGGAATGCGAACCAGTTCCTTGCTGGATGCTGACAAATCCTGATGGGCCTTGATCACATCATCGGCATTATTCCAGCCCTGCTCGGTGGCATATGCCCCGTGACCATCGCCGGTCAGACCATCGGAAAATGAAGCAGACTGATCACCCTCGCCTGTGCCTTCATCCGATACACCTGTGTCATCTGCAGCGCTATGGACGATCAGGGGCCGTGCAATTGCATTTGTTTTCATAAATAATCCTGTCATTTTTGTTGAGATGCAGCCTCGGCACCAGCTGCCTGCGACAATAAAAGTCGCTCTTCCCGGGTGAGGTTCATGCAACGAAAAAGCCGCCCGAAGGCGGCCCGTTTGCCAGCGTTAAACTGGGCTTGTTCATTCGTTTCCGGACTGTCGCAAAACTCAAAGAAGCCGGTCTCATGCGCGAGATCCGCGACGATCATCTCACTGTCCTGCTGGCTGTTCTTGCCTGTTCGAAACCGTGCGTAGGCGTCCATCAACTCACGTTCGCGAACAATGCGCCGGCTAAACAGGCGGCACTTGCTTGCCCATGATGTCATTTAGCTGTTCCGCTGCTGGTACGGCGTCCTTTGCGATAGCGGCTGTTGATTGTGCCATTGCCATCTGTTGCGCCTGGTCTGCCTGTTTCTGTCGTTCACCACGACGTTGCTCGATAATGTCATCACCTGGTCGCAGATTGGCCGGCGCGCCGCCAATATCCCGGGCCAGATCCAGATAGGCTCCTGTATCAAGATAATCGCCGGCATCCTCGTGCCCCATTTGCTGCAGCTGCGCGATGCGGCCGACATAGGCATCGGCCTCGTTCAATTCATTTGAGCGGCGCATGCGATTGAGTGGTGATGTGCTTTGCGCGATGACGTTGGCACCCGTCAGGCTTTGCGGCATCTGCAGGGCTGCTCCCTCACCAAACGCACCTTTCTCCGATAACACCACCAGTTCGCGATCAACCATCGAACTCAACGAGCTTTCAAAGGAGGCTCCTGCAGGTCCAAGCATGTCGCTCTTCTCCTGCGCTCTCTCCAGAACTTCCCGCGCTGTCATTTGCTGGGTTTGTTGCATCAATGCCTGGAACAACGGGATGTAGAGTGCATCCTTGATCTGTTCCCGTTTCAACTGCTGGACCTGCATGACAAAACCCAGCGCCTGCGGTTGGGTGGTATCGATCGGCCGTGCCAATAAACCGCGGGTTGGATCCAGATACCCCTTGTTGTTGGCACCCGGATTTAGATTAAGCGGGCGGCCAAGTGCTCCCTCCAGATCAGCCGGTGTTGCGATTGGCGGGTTGGTTGCCTTTGAAACCCCGCGATCCAGATCCCTTTCAAGAACCTGCAGGCGTTTGATCTCCTGCATGCACAGCATGATCGGGCTTTCAGAATACGGGCTGTCTGCGCGCTTGCTCCACCGATAAACAATGAAGGGAAATGACTGGTAGCCGCTTTCTTTTGTGAGATGTTTGTTGTCCAGATCTATCCAGGCACTCATCACCAAAGATGCACGATTGCTGCCCTTGATTGATCCGCGTTCTTCACGCGGTTG
>JAESRR010000293.1 GCA_016764535.1 Cohaesibacteraceae bacterium
CGGAACTCACCCCCATGATAATAAGGCCCGCCACCCATCACATCGATCCACATCGCGGCTTGGGTGTTAATGTGGCGGTCGATTTTACCAACCCGCGAGAATACCGATGTAAACCATTCCTCGTCCGCAAAGACGCGTTCATAAAAATTCTCGACAATTTTGACAATCGGGTCCTGCCCAAGCACAGAATATAATTGCCAGAACTGAATCGGTTTGGTGATGTCATTTGGTGCAGACAGGGAAATTATCTGCGGCATCCGATGCGCATTTTTTGGCAAAACATTGTTTGTTATTGCCGATTTTATGTATTTGTCCCGGGTTTTGGTGGTCATGTGACCATTTCCGGTCGGATAATCTGGATACGAGAAATTGCTCACGGACGTGGTCCTTTCACAGGATTATTAGCGGGATACTTTTAAGGAATCTACGGGTTAGCGCAATTCCGGTTCCTCACCGACTTAATGGCTGTGTACGGAATTTAAAGGTTTTGATTTTTCATGGCTGTGTATCGCCGGGGTTTGGTCTACTGGTTTGTATCCTGGTGAGGTGAGAGTGAAATTGACCAAAATACCGCCTTGATTGTTGTTGGTCGGAGTGATGGATACTGACCTTCGTCAGCATGACACAGTGGGTTGGGCCAGGTTGGAATAATTCAAGAGAGATTGTCGTGTGTCCGGCGCTGAATACACCCAGTTTGTCTTGCAGGGGCACTCGACGGCTTCGCCTTACACTCGTGCCCGTTCGTACTTTCCATTGCGTTGCAATGGATTGCTGCGCAACCGGGCCTCACCCGGCGAAGGCTGGAATCCATCACTGTTATTCAATACAGGCACTCATTTTTGACTGCTCACCAATGTTCGCGCTGGCCCCCGGGTCTCACGCCCGGGGTGACACCGAATATGACTATTGATCAATGGGTTAGCTTTTAGCACGATGTCGTCCCGGCGAAGGAACGAAGAGACGCACAGCCGGGAACCAGCGACCGGGAGCGAAGCGAAAGGTGATCAATAACAACCTTCTTTGCCTCGCTGCCCGGGGTCACGTCGTGCCTTGCTGCACGGCACAGAGGGTAGGTGGAGTCCGATATCAAGCAACGAAAATCGCTGTTTTTCACCAACGACAACACCACCCACCATGTCTTGCCGGGGCACTCGACGGCTTCGCCTTACACTTGTGCCCGTTCGTACTTTCCATTGCGTTGCAATGGATTGCTGCGCAACCGGTTCTCACCCGGCGAAGGCTGGAATCCATCATGCTGCGATTGCCACATTGATAGAAGCAGTCGAAAGCCCGGCCTGGCAACCAGGTTGGTAGCGCCCGTAACCGGCTCTACCACAGTGCCCCGCTGCATGGCGTCACTATGGATACTGACCTTCGTCAGCATGACACAAGGGGTGTGGCGGAGGCAGACATCAAGTTACCAAAATTGTAATATCTCTCCGGCGTTTCCACCACCCACCGGTCGTCCTGAATTAGTTCAGGACCCATCATGCGGAGATTGTAACGGCGATAAAAAGAAGTCGAGAACCCGGCCTGTCAACCAGGCTGGTAACGCCCGGAACAAGCTATACAGCCACCTCCAAGCCTTTCCGCAAAGCGTCACTATGGATGCTGATCTACATCAGCATGACACAGAGGAGATGGATCGTCTTGTGGACCAAGGCTCACTCAGCCTCAACCATTTCCGAGAGATCAACATTCACCACTTCCGGCAACCGGCCCTCCGGATGTTTCTGCAAACAGGCCGTTGTCATCTCTTGTGCAAATAGCCGCATTCTGCGGTTTAGTCGCCGGTCTTCCGCGTGTACGAGGAATATCCCCCACTCCGGCACAGACAGATCGGGGGGAATGGAAACAAGTTCGCCGGATGTGATCGCCGGTGAACAAATGAAGTCCGGCAATATCACAATCCCCAGACCACTGATTGCCGCCTTTAGCAAAAATGTACCGCTGTTGGAATTCACGATTGGCTGAAACGAGATGATTTCCGGTTTGCCGGTTTCGTCGATGAATTCCCAGTTTGCCCGCCTTGCTGCACCAAAATGCAACAGATCATGGGATTGAAGATCTTCCGGCTTTTGCGGGGTCCCGTGCGAAGCGAGGTAAGCAGGGCTGGCGCAAAGATGGTGTCGTGATGAACCTATTCTGGTTGCGATAACGTCGCCATCGATCTTGTGGGTGATGCGGATAGCAAAATCGTAGTTTTCACGGGCCATATCTACTGTCCGGTCGTCAAAGTCGACCATCAGCTGGATCTCGGGATAATTTTGCTTGAATGCGATGAGCGCGGGATTGAGGTAAATGATGCCAAAATCCTGGGGCACTGAGATATTGAGGGGTCCGGCGAGGACCTGCGAGATGTCGGTAAAGTCGTTTGCAATATCGTCCATGTCACTGACCAGACGGATGGCACGCTGATAAAGCTCGCGGCCGGTGGCGGTCAATTCCCAGGTCCCTGGTTTGCGATCAATCAGGCGGGTGGCAAAGCGCTGTTCAAGCAGGTTCAAACGTCGGCTTACTGCAGATTTGGCGATATTCAATTTTTCTGCGGCGCGCGAAATACCCTGGTTGTCAACGATCAGGGTAAATAGTTGAAGGTCTTCGATTTGCCCCATTGTCGTTCTCCCAAAATACTGTTCTCCAAATTAGAACCATACGGCCTATATTTTGTATCTTATTGCTAATAGTAGAACGTATTATGTTGGATGTACAGATGTTCCAATCATGGGACTTACCACCTGGCATATTGCCGCCGCTGAAACTCTTTGAAACAAAAGGAAGGAGCATCCTCATGTCACTCAGACCCGCGATCTCTACAAGCAAAGCGATACCAACCATGGAAGGTGCAGGTGTGCACTTGCATCGGGCATTCGGGTTCCATGAACCCCGGACCCATGATCCTTTCCTGTTGTTTGATGATTTTAGAAATGAAAACCCTGAAGATTATGAGGCCGGTTTCCCATGGCATCCGCATCGCGGCATCGAGACGATCACCTATGTGCTGAATGGCAGTGTCGAACATGGTGATAGTCTTGGCAATGTTGGCGAATTGCAAGCCGGGGATGTTCAATGGATGACCGCCGGGTCCGGCATTATGCATCAGGAAATGCCCAAAGGTAATGCTAAAGGGCAGATGCACGGGTTCCAGCTTTGGGCAAATCTGCCTGCGAGCCTTAAGATGACTTCGCCGCGCTATCAGGATGTTTCCGGCACACAAATCCCTCAGATTACCGATGATGACGGCACAATTGTCAAGATCATCACCGGTGAGTTCTGGGGCAGCAAAGGTCCCGTTGATGGCATCGCAGCCGATCCGCTATATCTGGATATTTTCGCGCCTGCCGGTGTGCGCAAGGCTTTTAAAGTCGACACCTATCGCAATACCTTTGCCTATGTTTTTCAGGGCGCAGGCAAGTTTGCCGATGCATCTTCTCCCCGGGGCATTCTGCTGGAAAAAGAAGTCATGGGAGAAGAGCTGAATATCCGCGATATGTCCGGTGATCGCACACTGGTGCAGTTTGGCACAGGCGATGAAATAGTTGTGCAGGCAGGGCAGGAGGGTATCCGCTTTTTGCTGGTTGCCGGGGCACCGATCAAGGAACCCGTCGCATGGCACGGACCTATCGTGATGAACACCCGCGAAGAATTAAAGCAAGCCATTGATGATTTAAAAAACGACCGCTTTATCAAACCTGCCGGTCACTGAGATAATTTAAAAAGGAATTCGACATGGGTTTATTACAAGAAGGCAAATGGGTCGACCAGTGGTATAATACCAAAGACACCGGCGGACGTTTTGTTCGTAAATCGCCACAGTTCCGTAACTGGATCACCGCCGATGGTGCCGCTGGCCCTACCGGCTCGGGCGGGTTTAAGGCTGAACCCGATCGCTATCATCTTTATGTCTCCCACGCCTGTCCATGGGCGCATCGCACCTTGATATTTCGCGCTCTGAAAGGGCTGGAAAAGATGATCCCGATCTCGGTGGTGCACTGGTACATGGTCGACAATGGCTGGACCTTTGAAGATGGCGACGGTGTTGTGCCGGACAGTGTCAACAATGCCGAGTTTGCTTACCAGATCTACACGGCAGCCAAACCGGATTATTCCGGTCGTGTGACAGTGCCGATCCTCTGGGACAAAAAAACAAACACCATTGTTTCCAACGAGTCTTCCGAGATCATTCGTATGTTCAATTCGGCATTTGACGACGTCGGTGCAAAGGCAGGCGACTATTATCCGCAGGCCTTGCGTTCCGAGATTGATACGCTGAACGAGCGGATCTATGACACAGTGAATAACGGGGTCTACAAGACCGGTTTTGCGACAACACAGGAAGCCTATGACGAGGCAATTGTGCCATTGTTCGACACGCTGGACTGGCTGGAGGATCGCCTCGGCTCACAGCGTTATTTGACGGGCAGCAAAATCACCGAGGCAGACTGGCGGCTCTTCACCACGCTGGTGCGGTTCGACCCGGTATATGTCGGGCATTTCAAATGTAATATTCGCCGGATTGCGGATTACCCGAACCTTTCAAACTTTGTGCGCGACCTTTACCAGCAGCCTGGCGTTGCCGCGACAGTGAACATGGAGCACATTAAACAGCATTATTATGCCAGTCACGAGACGATAAACCCGAGCCGTGTCGTTCCAAAGGGCCCGGTTCTGGATTATGGCCAGCCGCATGACCGGGCGGGCAGGTTTGACTGAATGAGCGGGAGCCAGAATGGTCGGCGTGATCAAAGGGTCACGTCGTGCCTTGCTGCACGGCATCACTATGGATGCTGATCTTCATCAGCATGACACAGGGGGTAGGTGGAGTCCGATATCAAGCAACGAAAATCGCTGTTTTTCACCAACGACAACACCACCCACCATGTCATTCCAGCGAAGGCTGGAATCCATCATGCTGCGATTGCCACATTGATAGAAGCAGTCGAAAGCCCGGTCGTTCGGAAAATTACTTGTTCTTTCCGTGTCCTGCGATAAAGCCTCACTATGGATGCTGATCTGCATCAGCATGACACAGAGGGTGGGCAACGCTGGAGTGAAGCAAAATGGCTTGTCTTGCTTTTCCGGCGCTTGAAATATCTTCCGCCTTAACACTCCGGATTGATAATGCCAGGCGGCACACGCCATCACACCCGGCCCTCACGCGATTTCAAGTTCATCTGTGTGTATTGAAAAACGGGCAGTGGCCTGATCGGTGTGGTAGTGTTTTTCCAGCTCTTCCAGCCGTGCTGTCAGTTCGTTCACACAATCAATAATATAGCGCACTTTTTGATCGCTCATCAAATAGCTGAAATTGAGACGCACCCAGCCTGGTTTGAGAATTTCCCGACCCGCGCGCAAATCTTCAAACAGCTTTTGTGATGCCGCCGCATCAATATTTAACAGCCGATGCCCGTAAGGTCCGGCGCAGGCGCAGCCGCCGCGTGTCTGAATACCGTAGACATCGCTGAGCATGCGCGTGAACAGCTGATGGTGAAACGGGGTGCCGTCTTTTCGTGAAACAACGAAGGAAAAGATCGGCAGGCGGTGCGGGTTATCGACCCCGAGCAACCGGAGTTGCGGGTTTTTGCTCCAGGAAGCAATTGCCACATGGTTCATTTCGGCCTCACGTTCCGAGATGAATTTCTGCCCAATACAATCCTTGACAATAAAAGCGAGAGCCGCACGAATATCGCCGATCACATTTGGCGTTCCCGCTTCTTCCCGCGCCGACAGGCTGGATGTATAACTGTGATCCGAGGGTGAGACGAAAGTCACCGTGCCGCCGCCTGGCGAACAGGGCGTATCCCGCACGACGGCCTGATCGCGGACAATCAGAACACCACTGCCGCCCGGGCCACCTGGAAATTTGTGCGGAGATATGACCACTGCGTCTATACCGCAGTCTTGCGACGGGTTCATATCAATCGGCAAATAGGGCGCACCACCTGCATAATCCCAGACAGCGAGTGCCCCGTGGCTTTTGAGCAAGCGGGATATGTCATCGGGTTG
Source organism: Cohaesibacteraceae bacterium (assembly GCA_016764535.1). Lineage (GTDB taxonomy): Bacteria > Pseudomonadota > Alphaproteobacteria > Rhizobiales > Cohaesibacteraceae > JAESRR01. Next base: position 6,007 of record JAESRR010000293.1, read on the forward strand.
GGTGATGATACCAGTCACATTTGATGCAGCCGAGAAGCTGCCGATTTTGACGTCTGCGTCGCGATGTTTATGCAGAGCAGCTTTCAAAGCGTCCAGATCCGGGCCACCGGA
>JAESRR010000112.1 GCA_016764535.1 Cohaesibacteraceae bacterium
GAAAGCGTCATTGACGAAAACATCACCGAGTTCTGCGATAGATCTGGCAAATTCTGGATCGTTTTTTTCTTCGCCCTGGTAAAATCGCGTATTCTCGAGCAAAACAACTTCACCAGGTTGTAATGTTTTAATGACCGATTTGGCGCTTTCACCAATACAATCCGGTCCAAAAACCACGGGTAATTGCAAGGCAAGAGCCAGTGGCTCAACAACTGGTTTAAGTGAGTATTGGAGATTTTTGTTGCCATTGGGTCGACCAAAGTGGGCTAGTAAAATAACTATGCCACCAGCATTGGCTAGTTCACGAATGGTTGGAATTACGCGTTCAATCCGCGTGCTGTCGGATATTTTTCCATCTTTGAAGGGAACATTGAGATCAACGCGTAGCAAAACTTTTTTACCACGAACGTCTACGTCATCCAGTGTTTTGAATGCACCCATATCAATGATCCCTTTTGTTTTTTGTCAGCTAATCAATAGAAAAGCCGGAGCCTGTATTTCAGCCCCGGCTCAGTAATATCCAGACAGGCTGAACCTATATATATTTTGCCATGGCAACGGCAGTATCGGCCATGCGGTTTGAGAAACCCCATTCATTATCGTACCACGTCAAAATACGCACCATATTGCCGCCGGTTACTTTGGTCTGCGCGGAGGCAAAACTGGATGAATGTGGATCATGATTGAAATCGATGGAAACCAGTGGTTCAGTGGAATATGCGAGCACCCCGTTGAGGGGACCTTCCGCAGCTTCCTGAATTGCGCCATTTATTTCTTCGATAGTTGTATCGCGTTTTGCAATAAACTTGAGATCAACCACTGATACATTAGCTGTAGGGACTCGGATAGCAGAGCCATCAAGTTTGCCGGCAAGTTCGGGAAGAACAAGGCCAACAGCTTTGGCAGCTCCGGTTGATGTTGGTATCATTGACATCGCTGCAGCTCTTCCGCGATATGGATCGGAGTGCATGGTGTCGAGTGTTGGCTGATCACCGGTATATGCGTGAATCGTTGTCATATACCCTTTTTCGATTCCGACAAGGTTGTTCAGAACGTAGGCAACAGGTGACAGGCAGTTGGTTGTGCAGGATGCGTTGGAGACAACCAGATCTTCTGCTGAAAGCGTGGAGTCATTCACACCGTATACAATAGTCTTGTCGGCATTTGCCCCGGGAGCAGATATCAGGACACGTTTTGCACCCGCTTTAAGATGCATGGAAGCTTTTTCTTTTGATGTAAAAATGCCCGTACATTCCATGGCGATATCAATGCCAAGCTCGCCCCACGGCAATTCTTCGGGATTTCTAACGGCTGTTACCTTTATCGGGCCACGCCCCACATCAATTGTATCACCGTCCACAATCACAGTGCCGGGAAATTTTCCGTGCACAGAATCGTAGCGCATGAGGTGTGCATTTGTTTCAACCGGACCCAGATCGTTAATTGCAACGACTTCGATATCTGTACGCCCGGACTCGATGATTGCACGAAGCACATTACGCCCAATACGTCCAAATCCGTTGATCGCAACCTTAACTGCCATGATCCATTCCTTTGTTGAAAATACATGTGGGTCTAAAAATCCCGGGAAAGCAGAAAGGGCGTGAATTTGGTTTCACGCCCTTGATGTCTATTGAGCAAGTTTTGCTTTTACTTGCTCGACAATGTTGTCTGATGTGATGCCAAATGATTTGTACAAATCGGCAATAGGAGCGCTGGTGCCAAATCCGGTCATGCCAACAAATATGCCATCTGTACCGATGAACCGTTCCCAGCCCATGCCAATGGCAGCTTCAACGCCGACATTGACTGAAGCCTTGCCAAGAATTTCGGCACGATATTCAGGAGACTGTTTTTCAAACAGCTCAAAACAGGGAACCGAAACAACCCGGACTTTCAATCCATCGTTTGACAGTTTGCTTTTTGCATCCAGAGCAATCTCGATTTCAGAACCAGTCGCAAATATGGAAATATCGGCTTCGCCCTCGGCGGGTGAAAGTTCATATGCTCCAAATGATACCAGGTTTTTGTCTGTATGTTCAGTTCGGACTGTCGGTACGTTTTGTCGGGTGAGCGCCAGCACACTTGGTGCATCTGTAGTCTCAAGAGCCATTTGCCATGCTTCTGCTGTTTCCACAGCATCAGCCGGTCTGAATACCATAAGATTCGGCATGGCTCGCAATGATGCAAGGTGCTCCACTGGTTGATGTGTGGGGCCATCTTCACCAAGTCCGATGGAATCGTGTGTCATCACATGGATGACCCGAATCCCCATCAATGCAGCAAGGCGAATTGCACCACGCGCATAGTCCGAAAAAATAAGGAAGCCGCCCGAATATGGAATTGTGCCACCATGCAAAGCCATACCATTCATGGCAGCAGACATGCCATGTTCACGAATACCCCAATGGATGAACCGTTGACCATAATCTCCGGCAGAAACGGGCAACATGCCTTTCGTCCGGGTGTTGTTGGAACCAGTAAGATCAGCCGAACCACCAATGGTTTCAGGGATTATCGAATTGATAACTTCGAGGGCCATTTCAGAGGATTTACGTGTAGCGACTTTTGGAGCATCCAGGGAAAGTTGCTTTTTRTAGTCGATAATGGCGTCTTCAAATCCGGATGGCAGTTCCCCGCTTATACGWCGRGAATATTCCGCTTTMACCGACGGATCCATGTTTCCGAGGTTTTTCTCCCATTCCTTGTGGGCATGGGATGCATTCAGTCCGGCAATGCGCCAGTTATCCAGGATGTCGCTTGGTATTTCAAAAGGTTTATGTGGCCAGTCAAGAGCTTCGCGAGTTCCGGCGATTTCATCCTCGCCCAAAGGTGCTCCGTGGGCTCCCGAAGTACCGGCCTTGCTGGGAGCGCCATATCCAATGGTTGTTTTGCAAGCGATCATTGTTGGCCTGTCGGCAGATTTTGCAGCATCCAGAGCGGCAGAAATTGCGATCGGATCATGACCATCAACTGCCAGCGTATTCCAGCCAGACGCTTCAAAGCGGGCCCGTTGATCTGTTGAGTCTGTTAGCGAAATTTTACCGTCGATGGAAATGCCATTATCATCCCATAGAACAATCAGTTTGTTTAATTTTAGATGTCCGGCAAAAGATATTGCTTCCTGACTGATGCCTTCCATAAGGCAGCCGTCGCCCACAAGTGTATAGGTATAGTGATCAACAACTTCAGCACCGTATTCGGCAGCCATCATACGTTCGGAAAGCGCCATGCCAACAGCATTGCCAATCCCCTGTCCGAGTGGACCGGTTGTTGTTTCAATTCCTGCTGCGTGGCCGTATTCGGGATGGCCAGCCGTGCGCGCACCAAACTGTCGGAAATTCTTGATTTCCTCAAGAGTGATATCCTCATAACCCAATAGATACAGAAGAGAATAAAGCAACATTGAACCGTGACCTGCCGACAAGACGAAGCGGTCACGATCTGCCCAGGCCGGAGCCTTGGGGTCAAATTTCATATGTTGTGTGAACAAAACGGTCGCAATATCTGCTGCGCCCATTGGAAGTCCAGGGTGGCCGGATTTGGCTTTTTGAACAGCGTCCATGGAGAGGGCGCGGATCGCGTTCGCCATGCGCTTGTGCTTTTCAATATCGATCATGAGATTCCGCGGTTTGCGCGATCGCGCAGAATGCAAGGCAATTCGTGCGCTTCCTGTTTTTGTATTTACCACCGGAACGCCTTGCTCCGGTTGCGCCAGACATGTATCAGGTGTTGACAGGGAGTCAACATTTGGCTTCATTCTTTCAATTTATTTGATCAGGTCTCATGCGTAACAACCACAAGTTTACGTTGACCGAATGGTTAACATACCTTTAATGTGAACATCCAGCACTTGTTGTATCGAGGGGTGATTCGATCAGTAATTGATGGAGAATGCAAAGGGTGGCGATTCTCGCTCAAATGGGGCGAAACAGGCTTGTTTGTGCCTGTTTATATTGAATGGCGATCTGTATGTATTATCTTTTTTTACTACTTCATTTGCGAGAAGCCGTTTTAAGCAAATGCTGGATATTGCTGATTTGCGGTGTGTTATTTGGCCTGTGGGAATGGTCGGATAAATCTGCAATTATTTTTGTGACATAAGGGGGTGGTGATGTCACTTGAAACACCAATTGACACAAAATTGTCAACAAGCGCACTTGATATGTCGCTTGCCCGACTTGAACGGGCGGTTGACCGTGTTGGTGGCGCCGTTACTTCGAGCAAGGAACGGCAGGGACAGGTTTTTCATTTAAGACAACAAATGCAAAAGCTTGTGAAGGAAAAGGCTGTTCTGGCTGCTGATTTGAAAGATTCGAATGCGCGGGCAAATCGACTTAAAACAGCAAATTTGGAAGTGTCACGCAGGCTTGAAGAAGCGATGGGAACAGTACATACGGTGTTGCGAAAGCACGGTGGTTAACAGGATATTATTCACTACCGTCAAAAATTTCTTTGTCACCGGATCAGAAGTGTAAAAGATGTGTTATGACGGAGCGCTACCCGCCCGGTAGCGAACCAGGGTTGCTGAGGTTTATGGCGCAAGTCACAGTCAAAATAAATGGCCGTAATTATAGAATGGCTTGTGATGACGGGCAGGAAGAGCATTTGCTCGGGCTTGCTTCCCGGTTTGATGGATATATCGCGCAATTACGTAGTGTCTTTGGCGAGATCGGCGATCAGAGACTAACAGTTATGGCCGGCGTCATGGTAACTGACGAGCTGGTTGAAATGTCACGAAAAATCAAAAGTATGGAAGTTGAACGGGATGCCATGCGTGAACACCGGGTATCAACCGTTTCGCGGCAGCAAGATATTGAAACCCGATTGGCCAGTAGACTGGAAGCGCTTTCAAAACGCATTGAAATGCTTGCGGACAGTCTCGATATTGCAGATGTGAAGCGGGAAATCGACGCATTGACAGTCGAAGTTCAGCGGCAGGCCTGACAAAGTGTAAAAGGTTCCATTTTTTGCTGGCTTGTCTACAAATCCATATCTATATGTAGCACTGGCGTTGCTGCTCCTTGCGTTAGGAAACCGCATCCCTGGGGCCTTACGATTCTATAGGGAGCTGTCCCTGATTAGACCCGTGGGTTTTTTCACACGGCACCCACCTGCTTTGCAGGCTCCCAGGATCAACACTTTCCGACGATTGCTGTGGCTTCGTCTATTCTCTTTATGAGCATCAGGCGATTTGTGTGAAAGACGATCAGACAATCAAAAGTCGTTTAAGAAACACTGTTCTGGCAATCCGGGATGGACTTCCCAATAGCCAACGTGTTTTGGAAAGTGCTCAGGCTTGCAGAAAATTGAATGTTTTGGTGAAAACCCTGCAGGCGCATCATCCTCGGGGACAATGTGGTATTGCATTATATTCTCCGATGCGATCGGAACTCGATTGTTCCGGTTCCTTTGAGCCATTGACTGCAGAAGGTCATTTGCTTTGTTTACCGCGTATGCAGGATACGGGAAGTCTGCATTTTCATAAATGGCGACCTGGACAAGTGTTGGAAAAAGGATCGTTCGGAACGCTTGAGCCCTCGATGTCTTTTCCAGTTATTGATCCGGATATCATTGTCTTGCCACTCTCCTGTTTTGACAGGGCCTGTAACCGATCGGGTTATGGAAAAGGCTGTTATGATCGTACAATTTCAAATATGAGAGACAGTGGATTGCAACCGTTTTTGATTGGTGTTGCCTTTCCATGTCAGGAAATATCAATGGTTCCAATGGAACACCATGATATTCCACTTGATTATATTGTAACCGCCAAAAGCGTACATCAAAGGAACGTTTGATGAGACTATTGTTCATCGGTGATTTGGTTGGAAAAGCAGGACGGGGAATCGTTTTGTCGCGATTACCCGGGCTGATTGACCGATATGGTATCGAATTCGTCGTTGTTAACGGAGAAAATGCGGCTGCCGGATTTGGCATTACCGAAAAAATTTTACTTGAAGTACTTGATGCTGGAGCTGACGTTGTAACAACCGGTAATCATGTTTGGGACAAAGCGGAAACACTGGTATTTATAGAACGTCACCCGCAACTATTGCGGCCGGTAAATTTTCCTGATGGTAC
>JAESRR010000113.1 GCA_016764535.1 Cohaesibacteraceae bacterium
GGGAGGCTATAGATGCTGGATACCAGGCAACATCCCGCGCGATAACAGATATAAACCAGGTCAACGATATTCTGTAAATTTGACTAATAACACAACAGATTACTAACCTGTTATGTATGCGCGCATATCTGCTGCTTCCTGCTCCGCTTGCATAATCCGGTGTTTGACTACATCGCCGATTGAAATTACACCCACAACGCTTTTTCCTTCCAGCACAGGCATGTGACGAAAACGACCGGAAGTCATACGGGCCATCACACTCGCAACCGGTTCTTCCCGCGTGCAACACTCTACCGAGGCTGTCATGTAGGACGCACAAGACATTTCAAGCGCAGTTTCACTTTTTTCAGAAAGTGCACGAACAATATCCCGTTCGGACAATATCCCTTCTAGTTTTTCATCGGACAAAATCAAAATTGCGCCAATTTTGTGTTCCGCCAACAAAACGCAGGCTTCAGAAAGCAAATTTCCCGGGGTGAGCGAAATCACAGAGACTTTCTTTGCCGAAAGAATTGCAGCGACTGTCATGAACCAATCTCCCAAAATAGCGAACAACTTCATCATTTATGATGCGCCTGGCAGACCTTACATGCAAGCACTCCTCTGTTTTAATTCAGATTTCGTCGTGAATATTTCGGTGTTTCGGATCGAAAAAAGAAAAAAATCCCAGGCCAAATACAAAACCACCAATATGCGCCTGCCATGCAATTGCTCCGCTACCATCACCAAATGACACGTAATCAGTACCTACCAAAAGGTTGATGACAAACCAAACCGCAATAAAGCCTGCTGCCGGACCTTTGAAAACTTCCAACAATGGTGTTGCTGGCTGTTTATATGCTTCAATATCATCCTGCCTTGCCAAAGCCAGGGGGCCGCCCTGATTAAATACAAACCGGCAGGCAGCTGCCATACTGCCTGAAACAATTGCCGATGCTCCAACCATTGGTGCGTTTTGACCCCAATAAGCCAGCCAGTGCGCCAATGCACCCGCGATGGAGGCACCGATACAGAAAATTAGAAATCGCGTGTTTCCGAAACGTCTTGCTATCGCTGCCCCAAATATCGCCAGCCAGAGAGAATTAACAATCAGATGGCCCCAGTCACCGTGCAAAAACGAATAGGAAAGAAAACTAATCGCCGTATCAATTGGTCCGGTGTATGGGAAAATATCCAGCTCAGTGGTTAATCGAAGAGGGTTAAATGAAAACCTGAAATCGAAAATACCTAATTGAGCGGGGGTCATCAGCAAGGTTCTGCCAATATGAATTGCAACCAGGCACAATATTGCTCCAGTGACGACACGCGGTAAATTCAAAATTGGCTGGCTTGTTTTTTCGTTCACATTCTCACCTTTCATTGCGGGAAATCGAAATCACTGTTGTTTGTATAAAAACAAATGGCAAATTATTGGCAAAAAAAAAGGCCGCTCCTGTCTAATAACAGTAAGCGGCCTGTAGGCGTCCCTTAAACTCCGAATTTCGGAGCCACTCAATCGTTGCTGTCAACAACGCGTTGACGATTTATTAACCTGCATTAACTGCAAGCGCAATCGAAACCCTTTATTAAGCTTAACCGGGTCTTGCCAGAATTAATAAAACTGGCACGGACCGTGCAACGAATAGGCAAGAACAACAAATTTGGTAATGGGTGTCTTAAATTGACACATGCTGTACCAGCGCCGGGTTGAAAGACTGATTTGGGATTGCGAGTAACAATATGAAACATGCCACAACAAAAACATTGTATCAGTATTGGGACAAATTGCGCGGTGGTCGGCCATCTCCCGAGCGCAGTGACATTGATCCAGCAGATATTCGAGAAATTCTGGCCGATACATTCATATTGGAAATTCTCGACAAAAACACATTTCAGTTTCGCCTGGCTGGAACAAGAATGTGCGGAAGCTTTTGTAAAGAACTAAAAGGCCAAAATTTTCTCGACTTTTGGAAAAATGAAGATCTCTCCTCGGTGCAAATGCTTTTGGCCGCTGTTTCCGAAGACGAAGCTGCTGCAGTTATCGGATTTGAAGGTAAAACTGAACGGGGCCAGACCCTCAAATTTGAAACTCTGTTGCTTCCCATGCGTCACTATGGCAAGCGTAAGCGCCGCATACTTGGCGCTCTTGCACCCATGGACATGCCATATTGGGTGGGTATCTGGCCCATTGTAGAAATGAACATCACGTCCATTCGCCTCGTTTGGCCGGATGAACAACCTTCTTTCATGAAGCCACTGGTCAATACATCCGTTTCCGGTTTTGGTTCAATTCCTGAACAATCACCACAATCCGGGAATAAACCAATTCCGGCTTCATTCAAGGACACGTCTTCTAACAAACGTTTTGGACATCTGGTGGTGATTGAAGGTGGAAAGTCCTGATTTCTATTACAATCCGGATTGTAGATATGGAAATGTGCCGAATTCATTTCCAAAAAAAAAATGGAATCAAGTGAATATCTCCGTCAAATTACTCCGGACACCTGACGATCGTTTGAAGGCAGGACTGAAGACACGGTAGAAGCATGCTCAAATTGTTCATATTCGGCCCATGTTTTCACATTTGTTAACGATAAGATTCTAATTATATCCTGTTAGTTCAATTGCGTTGTCAGATGGGGAAGGATCGATCTTTCATGCAAACAAGGCCAAAGACCCAGGCTCTGTCTCCACATCATGATCGCCGCCGGTTTCAGCGAGTAAAGGTCAACCTGCTTGGACGCTTTATGCTGGAAAATCGCCGGGAGTACCCGTGTCAAATAATTGATATGTCACCTGGAGGAGCTGCCCTCGTTTCACCCGTAACCGGTGCTGAAGGTGAGCGGGTAATTGCCTACATAGATCATATTGGCCGAATTGAAGGAAAAATCGCACGGCATATAGAAGGTGGCTTTGCGATGATTATCAACGCGACCACTCGAAAACGGGAAAAACTTGCATCCCAGCTAACATGGCTGGCAAACAGACACGTTCTTTCTTTACCCGAAGATCGTCGTCATGAACGCAAGGTTATAGAGAACCCGGTTTCGCAAATCCATCTCGAGGACGGCCGTAGTTATGATTGTCGTATCATTGATATGTCTCTTTCAGGCGCATCGATCAAAACCGATGTTCGCCCCAAGAACGGCACGCCCGTAAAATTGGGTAAAATGCGGTCCAGAGTTGTTCGTCACACTGAAGATGGCCTGGCTCTTGAGTTTTCTTCCGTCAAAAACGAAGATTCTCTGGGTGATACCGGCCCATAGCTCATATTCGGCACAATTCAGCATCTGAAAAACAAAATCTCCCCAAATAGCAATCTGTCGGCTGACTTCAGATTGTGGGAACATCGCAGGCAATCGATTATTCCGCAATTATCCTCAATAGCTTATTCAATTTACAGTCAGCCCTGACCAATTTTCAAATTACAATTATTATTTTGGCTATTCCCGGGCACTAGATTGATCAATAATTTGGTCAAACTTGGCATGACCATTTTCAATTCAACTGGATGGTAAAACAACAAACACTCTAAATCCGAAATAGCATTCTATCAATATACGGCTAAACATCTGTTTCTTAGCAGGAATATGGATTAGCTAAAAATTGAACTATATTTGAATCAATATTCCATCAAATTCAATTACAAAACAATGCCAATTTGAATAAAAATTGAATATAAATATAGTATAAATTAGTTTTTCTTTGTATTAAATGCACCAACCAAACAATACCAATAGTAAAAATGTAGATGTCATATTCCTCCCAACGACGGGAGAGCGAAATGACAATAAGAAATATTGGGCGAATACTAACATTATCATCAACTATACTAATGGGAATCATGACAAGCCAATCCATGGCTTTGGCCGGACTAAGTCCAATGAAAACGATTGGGCTCACATCTTCGCCAATTGGACATGTTCAATTCTGTAAAAATTATCCCTCTGAATGTAAAACACACCAAAGACCACAAAGTGTCGTTCAGATAGACGAAAATTCGTGGCGCGACCTGGTTCAAATTAATGCGCATTTTAATAAATCAATAGAGCCAGTCACGGATCAGGATCAATATAGAACAGCCGAATACTGGGCATACCCGGGTCAACGTGGTGATTGCGAAGATTATGTGCTTGCGAAACGAAAAGCCCTGATAAATCGGGGCTGGCCTGCAAGCGCACTCTTAATCACGGTGGTCCGGGAACCAAATGGAACGGGACACGCCGTTTTAACAGTAAGAACTGACAAGGCTGAATTTATTCTGGACAATCAGGATCCCAGAATATTGCCCTGGAAAAGAACTGTATATCAATATGTTAAACGCCAATCCGCCAGACATGCAGGACGATGGGATTCAATCCGTGATCTAAGGGCAGTCGTTGTGGGTAGCGTAAATAATTAGCCTCTAACGCAAACTTTTGGACCTGATCGCGTCCCCACACTCCCCGTCCTAAACAGATCAGGTCTGCAGGGAGCCAGTTCGTCCCAACTGGCTCCCATTTTTTTATTTGTCCAGCTTTTTCAAATATTTGGCATGGCGCTTCCAGTTCTGAACATAATTCGCGGCAGAACTTTCAAGCATATTTTCAATATCAGTTCCCAGTTGCCTGATAATTTTACCCGGAATCCCGACGACAAGAGAATAATCCGGAATCACCATTCCTTCAGGTACGAGGGCATTTGCACCAATAATGCAATATTGGCCGATTTTTGCTCCATTAAGAATTGTTGCACCCATACCAATCAGAGAATTATCCGCAATCGTACAGCCATGTAAAATAGCGCGGTGCCCAATGGTACATCCCTCGCCTATTACCAAAGGATAGCCCATATCTGTATGTAGAATGGAATGTTCCTGAATATTGGTACGCGCACCGATGGTTATTTTTTCATTATCTCCACGAAGTACAGATCCAAACCAGATGCCAACATCATCTTTTAGAACTATATCGCCGATAACACGGGCATCATCAGCCACCCAGTACTTATCAGCTTCGGGCACAACAGGTGATCGGTCTTCTAGTCGATAAAGTGCCATTGAATTGTATCCACCTAAACATTGATTACAGAAAACGCAAAATCAAGCATGATAACACCGGAGCAAACGCTCCACATTATTGCAATTACCAAACTAGCGAATATCCAGCCCAATGGCCTCTGCTCGATCAATCTCCCCCTGATCGCATTTCGCATGATGATAAAAGGTCCTGCAAAAGCGCAAAACAAAATACCACCGAATCCCAAAACCCAATTTTCGAATGAAACGACAAATCGGGCAGGCCTGTTCCAGATTAGTTGGTAAAAAGTACCCAGAATTCCGGACGATACAAATCCGGTAATCATTAATACCAGGGCAATATAAAATTCTTGTCCCAAAACGACCCCCCACACATAATTAATGTTTCGTTAAGAAACACTTATTTCCATGTAGGAATCAATCTCGCAATTTGCATGCCATGAATCGGAAGTGACCAAAAAACTTTTGGCAAATAAAAAGCCGGTCACAAAGACCGGCAAATCATTACCAAAAACAAGCAGTCAGAATTAGAGATCGTCAAGATCCATTTGCAAAATGGCCATCGACAAATTGTAAGACAATTCGCCATCCTCATCATCCCGGTACACAATCGCGACGAATTCATCATCTATATAAACTTCAGCAGAATCATCTTTCCGTGGCCTGGCTCTGACCTCCAGAGATGACGCAGTGGATTGAAATATTTTGCGAAGATAAGCTCCAAGCTGCTCAAGCTCGTTTGATTTCACAAGACGCTCCTTTAGTATCCAGATTAACGGTGTTTCGGGCGCGACTGTTCGCACATGACATCCAGCACTGTAAAGCCGAATGGCAATTTAATCCAAATCTAAATCAGCATGCGTGTTTAGAGAGCCTGGTCTCACTCATGCAGCATCTGGTCCATTGATCTTGCAGGTTCCTTGCATCCCGCACGACCAACTACTTTTGCCGGGACGCCTGCAACAGTCGATTCTGGTGGAACGGCTTTCAATACCACAGATCCGGCGGCTATTCTTGAACAACATCCAACTTCAATGTTGCCAAGAATTGTTGCACCGGCACCAATCATAACGCCC
>JAESRR010000237.1 GCA_016764535.1 Cohaesibacteraceae bacterium
TATGTTGGTACTTGCCTTACCATTAGTGCTTGGAATGTTTGCGGGAAAACGATACCCTAATTTATCTCGTATTATTGAAAAACCATTAAAAATAATGGCGCTTGTGATTATGTTACTGTTAGCCCTGATTGCCTTTGCAAAAAACACTGAGCAATTTATCGCCTACTTTGATCAATTTTTTATTTTAGTAGTTTCGCATAATGCTTTGGCAATCGCTTTAGGTTATGGCGGTGCTTATCTATTGAAATTATCTATCCCCGACAGACGAGCAATCGCATTAGAAGTAGGAATACAAAATGGTGCACTGGCACTAGTCATTATATTTACCTTCTTCCCTCAAGCATCAGGCATGTTATTAATTGCAGCCTTTTGGGGCGTATGGCATTTAGTAAGTGGTTTAACTCTATCAACCTTGTGGTCTTTCATTCCGATACCCACTGAACACGAATCAAAAAGGAACAAACAAAATGTATGACATCATCATAAAAAATGGTACCTATTTTGATGGCTCAAAATTTTGTGAGAAAAAAGCTAACGTCGCAATTAAAAATGGGGCAATTGTTGAAGTAAGAGAATCACCGTTCAACGATTCAGATGCGAAAGAAGTCATCGATGCTAAAGACCGCTGGGTAACGCCAGGTTTCTTAGAAATACACAGCCACTATGATGCGGAAGTTATAGTCGCTCCCGCTTTAAAAGAATCCGTTCGTCATGGTGTTACTAGTATTGCGTTAGGCTCTTGTTCTATTTCTATGATTAATTCTGATCCCGAAGATTGTTCAGATTTATTTACACGAGTAGAGGCCGTTCCGCGCGAAGTAGTTCTCCCTGTATTAGAAAAAATGAAAGTTTGGAATGACGCAAAGGGCTATCGAGCGTTTTACGAAAAGCATCCGTTAGGTCCAAATATTTGTTCGCAATGACAGGCGTTCGAGGCCCGTTTTGGTGAGGTGCAAAGTTGCTGTTCCCTGATAGATATCGGTTTCATACCGCGTTACGGCCCCTTGCCAGAAACTGGCAAGATCAAAATCGGTGGGCCGGGTAAAATCCTGATCAAGCGCGGTAATCCTCGAAAATTTGGCTATGCGATAAACCCGCTTGTCACCATCAGCCCGTGCCGCAAGATACCAGGTACCGCCCTTTACGACCAGACCAAGGGGATCAAGTACGCGTTTAACCTCGCCCTTCCAGCTCAGATAGGTACAGGCAAGTTTTTTACGGTTCCAGACAGCGGCAGAGATCACATCCAGCTCTTTGGCGGGTTCCTCGGCGCCAAACCACGATACCGGATCGACATGGACATGGGCCGATATCCTGCCGATCATCGCCCGCTGGTTTTGTGGCATGGTTTGCATCAGTTTCGCCTGGCCGCTGAGCATGGCGGCGTGCAATCCAAGTTGCCGCACCTGTCCCGGCATTCCCGATAACAACAGTGCCTCGGTCTCAACATTTGTCAAACCGGTTGGCGGCATGGTCCAGCCATCAAGCAGGGCAAACCCGCCTTCCCGCCCCCGGTCGGCATAAACAGGAACACCGGCAAGGCTGAGATGATCCATATCGCGGTAAATGGTTCGCACCGAGACTTCCAGCGCTCGTGACAGCTCATCTGCCGTCACACGCCCGTCCTGCAAGCGCATCACAATGGATAATAATCTTGAAGCCCGCATTATTTTTTATCCGGATTAAAACCTGACACTACTTGTCATATATAGCGGGTTAATGTGCAGCCATCAAATCACAAGGCGCAATTGCCTTGAAGGAACAGGACAAAACCAATGACAGGCAATGATGGTACGGAATTCGATTTTCTGATGGGAGACTGGCATGTACAACATCGCCGCCTGCGCGAAAGATTGACCGGTTCAAATGACTGGCAGGATTTCCCAGGCCATATGAGCGCTCATCATGTTTTGGGGGGCCTGGGCAATATGGATGACAATTATCTTGAATTTCCCGGCGATCCCTATCGCGCTATTTCCCTGCGATCTTTCGATCCCGCATCAGGCAAATGGGCAATCTGGTGGCTTGATGGCCGCTCGCCCCATAGTCTTGATGTACCGGTAGTCGGCGGGTTTGAAAATGACACCGGACTATTTTTCGCAAATGACATAATCGATGGCAAACCGGTACGTGTCCGCTTCATGTGGACACGTATGGATAGCGAAAATCCGCGCTGGGAGCAGTCGCTTACATCAGACGATGGTGCAAGCTGGGAAACCAACTGGATTATGGATTTCCGGCGCTCAGAATAGTGAACCCAAAAATTCACATTCTGGAGTGGTGCATTCAGGTGCGCCACTCGCTGCTTTCCAGTTAACTTCCATTAGATCGCGTCCAACAATCCACGGCGTTACATGCAGAGCTGTCATCGCTCTGTCGATAAAGGTTTTTCCATGCATAAACCCATGCCAATAAAACTGTTGGTCAAATCTCCGCTGATAGTGCATCAGCCTGKGATCATCTGGCCAATAATACTGTTTTAACTGGCTCAGACCAGTATGCATTTCCACAAAAGCTTCCTTTCGCCTGTCCAAATGCAGCAACAAAGCTCCCAGATTGAACCTGTATTGCGCCGCATAGCTGTTGTCGGGACCGTGGGTACCAATATGTGTCGCCAATACCTTGCGATAAATCGGCTCTGCTTCCTTGAATTTGTCCTGATAAAAAAGCATTTCACCCGTTCGTGAAAGCAAAACCACGACTTCAGGGTCATAATCTCCTTCATACTTCACACGAATTCTATGTGCAGATCTGTAACTTTTCYCGGCTCCGGAATAATCGCCAKCTGCTCTTTGAATATCTGCAAGCGCTCTTATGTAAAACTTTARRYKGRYKMKWKYTGMYRRAKSMRMWTSRMWGKYKWYKKYAAWWAYWTCSWGTWKYRYTTCATGGGCATGRTCCATTTTGCCGAGCTGCATCAGGGCGAATGCCAATCGGGATCGCAATACCAACACATCCTGGGTATCGGATCCAAAAAGATCACGAGCGATTCCAACCGCTTCAGTGAGCACAACTTCAGCACGCTCAAACCGGTAAGTATCGTTCAACAACAATCCAACGAAATTAAAACTCGAAATAACCCGATCGTCTCTATCACCCAGTACACGGCGCCGGATGTTGAGCGCCTTTTCTCCATACCAAAGCGCATCTTCATAGCTCCGGGTTACCACGTACAGGTTTGCGAGATCATTATATGCCCCGGCGGTCTCCACATGATCTTCCCCCAGTTCCTGCTTCAGCAATTCAAGCGCCTGYAAATATGGYTCCTCGGCTTCATTATATATCTCCTGCCCGACCAGATTATCAGCACGCAGTTTGAGCTTGTAAGCTGCAACAAGTTTCGGATTATCTTGCACAGTCTCGTGCATTTGTGGTCGTTGTTCGACACGGGATACAAATTTGGTGGATGTCCCGGCCTGCGACAATGCACTGACATRCATCATTGTTTGCGGGTGGTTTTCGCCAAGAACTTTTTTTGCGATCACCGCGGCCTTTTCAAAGTATTTGGTAGCCTCCAAACCTGCATTATTCTGCTTCATAAAGAAACCAGCCATGAAATATCCCTGTGCTGTTTTCAGCGAATCCGGGCCTTCCACTTTTTCCTTAAGAGCAACAATTTTGACGAGCAGTTTGATCGCTGGTTCGGTTTCTTTCCGGGCCGCAAGATTTAGAGCAATATTATAGAGGCCCGAGATGCTGTTACGATGTTCTTCGCCATACAGAATTCTGGAGACTTCATAGGCTTTACGATAATASGGCGCAGCCTTTTCGTGTTTCCCCTGTAGCTGAAAATTATAGGCAACCATATGATAGGAAACCGAAACATCCGGGTGTTGATTTCCCAGTATGTCCAAACGGGTTTGCAGCACATGGGCAAACAATCGTGCTGCCTCATCCACGTCTCCCCTGTGTTGCAACACAATCGCCAAATGGGCCTGCCCGGTTAGCGTATCAGGATGTTCCGGCCCCAGCCCCTCCATCTGAATAACCAGAGCCTTGCGATGCAAATGAACAGCTTTCCTGATCTGACCCGTCATTTGGAAAAAATTTGCCTGATGGTGCCAGGCGGACGCAACTTCAACACTTTTTAGGCCAAAAGCCTGTTCGCTTATTATTCTTGCCTCTTTAAACAGCCTGCCAGCTTCTTCAATTCTGCGGGTACGCACAAGGACATCACCAAGTCTGGTGAGGTTCAGCACAAGTTCCCGGCTGTCCAGCTCCGGTTGCGCCCGCAATTCAGCCAGTGCCGGACGAACCAGAGCTTCTGCGCCTTTCAGATCCCCGGTACGCATCAAGGAGTCATAATCCGGCATCAGTGGTGCAACGGCATTTTCGATTTCGCCGGTYAAAATACGCAATTTTACCTGCTTGCCAGCATCAGTWGATTGGGTTGCATTTGCCMAGCCAGAAAAACCARAGAGATACATCACGACAWTCAGGCAGGCTCCAATTCTATTATTCATTCCCATTGGCCAGGTCCTCTGCAGGCAACTGGCAGGTGGCATTTGAGACAACAACAAAATTCATGCCGGACAAACATTGGTTTGGTGCCATGAATGAAGCGGCAATCGGGAGAGCCGTACCTGGACCGGAATGATCGAAAGACAATTTGCAAATGCGTGAACCGGAATTGGCACTCGCATATAGTGTRGTTGATACCGATTGGCACGCATTGAGCCTGATCGGGAGACTTTGCTGCTGGTTAACCAATGCAAATGGCCTAAATAGTGGACTTGCCAATACTTCGGCGGATAAAAAAGGCAACATGGCCAGCACTATGGACAATTTTAGGTATTTTTTCATCAATGGAACGCCCTATACAATGAACAAATCAGGGTAGTATGCAATACCCCTTATAGGTGCGATTTGCTAAGTGTTCTTGACGAAATTCATTACAATTTTATACAACAAGCTGGTAGTAAACAGTTATACCGGGAATAATCATTCCTGGGCTTTCCCACTCTCTCCGCCAAAATGCTCGGTGAATGCGGCCTCATATTGCTGGCGTAATGGGTGGTCCTTGCTGACAGCTGCGGTGACAATCGCCAACGCAGCTTCCATGTGGGGGCGGGCTTCCTCTTTGCGGTTTTGATACACCAGAAACAGACCCAGGTTTTGCTTGCTGATCGCCGTGAGTAAATGCTCCGCACCATGCATCCGGATGCGGCTATCGATCATGGAAATGAGCAGCGGCTCCACCTTTTCAAACAGGCTTTGGTAATAATACAAATACACCAGATTGGTCATGGTGCCGAGGGTATCGCGATGGTCGGTTCCAAATAGATCCTTGCGGATTTCCAGCGCCGTTTGATAATTCTCTTCGGCTTCACCGAGCCTGCGCTGACCAGCAAGATTGGATGCAAGGCTGTTAAACGCCAGTGCTGCATCGGGGTGGTTCCTGCCAAATTCCAGCGTCAACATATCAAGCGCCTTGCGAAAAATTGGTTCAGCTTCTTCAAACTTGTTTTGAGCATCCAGATTAACGGCAACCTGATGCAACGATTGGGCGATATCGGGATGGGATGATTGCAGGACCCGCTGGCGAATATCCAGCGCCCGGGTGAACAATTGAGCAGCGTCATTAATATACCCGGCAGCGGAAAATACGGTTGCGAGGGCATTAAGCGCAGATGCAGTATCCGGGTGATCCGGGCCGCCAGTTCGCGTGCGGATCTCCACCACCTGCAAGATCAGTGCATGGGCTTCAACGTTCTGCCCCGATGTCACAAGCGCGCCACCCAGATGCTGCATGCTCCATAAAGTATCGGGATGATCCTTGCCAAGAATTTCAAGACGAATGTCATGAGCTTTTTGCAGCAGTTCCAGCGCTTCCTTTATGCCTTTGGTCTCAGCTTCACTTTGCCTTGCCAGATACCAGCCAAGGGCATCCATACTCGCAGCCGTCAGCGGATGCATGTCACCCGGCTGAATTAGATGAATGCCAAGGGCTTTGCGATAAAGTGCCTCAACGTTTCGAATTTCGCCAAGGCGATCCAGCGTCAGCGCTTGCAGACGATAGGCTTCTGCGGTCAACGGATGTTGTTTGCCGAGGCTCTTTTCCCGGGCTTTT
>JAESRR010000294.1 GCA_016764535.1 Cohaesibacteraceae bacterium
CTACGAAAAACCATGTGGCCGATATACGCACAAATCATCATCGACAGTGTCGAGGACAAGCTATCAAAGCAGGAGGCAGAGCAACTGGCAACACTGTTGGGAAAGCTTCAAGCCAGCTAGCCAGCTAAAGAAGAAACGCGCAATTTCTAATCTGTTTCAGAAACAAGGATCGCTGCATCTGGCGCATCTAAAACAACACCTTCGGCATCAAGAAAAGTATGGGAGAGTATCCAGGCGGTCATGATCACCGCATATGCCTGAACGGCATTGAATACCAAAAACACCAGGAACATTAATGTCATACCCGGCAGCGTGTTTTCACTAATCTCCGGGCTAACGACGCCAAAGAAAACAAACCCTGCATAAGCAAATGCATAAACCAGGACAGGACCTATGATCAATTTGCCTGCCATCCGGAAAAACGTTGATTTTCCGCGAACAAACGCCGCGCTGAACTCAAACTTTTGTTGCGCCACATAGGCCGGTAACCAGGTACCAACCATTGCAAAGACCACAATAAACAGCACGCCCGACACCGCAGACATAACGATAACCAAATTGATCGGGTTTTCGACAAAAAACCTGTCATTGAATTCGGAAAATGCCAAATAAATCRCAAGGCCAATGAGTGGRACAACRATCAACAACCCTAAACCGGTAGACCTCAGGGCAAACTTGACCACCTTCATCAAATCATCGCGCTTCTCCCGATCGACAGGCAGMAGTATTCTCGCATGCGCTTCAAATGCAAGCAAAGCCCAAAGAACTATTTCGACAATGGTCGTTGCAAATGAAGGCAGGGATATAAAAAACTCAATCATCGCRAAAGCSGCGACTGTTAAAACGACGAACAAAACCAGTCTAAYGAGTTCGCCGTAGAGYTCAGCTGCTTCGCGATACATRTGTCCAACTTTCAACATAATATTACWGGTACAAAAACGCCAACAAGTTYCTCGCCCGTAGCCTCATAAYTCAAACCTGACTGGTGTCGGAAGCGGTATCAATRTGCCCTTCCGGCARTTGAGAAAGATCRGTRGAATTTYGATCCGCGCCACTTGCAGACTTCTCCCTGTCTTCAATGTCCAGAAATGATTGCGACAGGACCCACGCAACCATCACGGYTACAAATGCCTGAAACAGCGGAGACACWATCGTCAAAGCAATAAAACTCGCATCGAACATTTCTGCCAGTTCAAGTGTTTGAATGCTTGCCATCATTTTATTTGCTGAAAAATACGCCAGCACAGACAAACCGAACACAATGGCAAACGGCCCAAGGAACATACGCCGGGAGATAACGCCAAAATTCTGCATTCCTCTTTCAAATGCATAACCCAGACCTTTTCTATKACCTGAAATATAAGCGGGTAACAGGGTGCCCACAAATGGAATGCAAAATACATACAACACCAGTGTTGCAACGCCACTATAAACCAGACCGAATGCAATRGGGTCTGCAATAATGGTAATTGGATTCACACTTGTGAAAATCCACAATCCGATCAATCCCGGGAGAATCCCTGCCAGAAATCCCACYAGAATGAYGCGCAATATGAATCCAAATAGATTGACACCARCTTCAGGGRSGCTTGCACGATCATCACACAAAATAATGACATGAGTACGATAGGCAATCCTGGCRTAGAGCAGCATCAAAATRMWGYWCAAAATMAAGATGAGARGARGCGAAGGAGATAAAAAAGGCAAGATCTGAGYGCCCATAGCGACWAGGAAAAAGAATGTAATYTCGATCCAAAGCCGTCCACATAATCTAATGGTWTTTTGATACATTCCCGGCACCTGCTTCTTTGAKGGTGATCCATCGACAACTGGACCATTYATTCGTTTGGAATCGAATTTCTACCCTGAATGTATCTCCAATATTCCCAYTTAGCTAGATCGCACTGCCCCAATTCCCGCTTTCGMAGCATTCGAGCTACAGTGCAGGTCTGCAAACCCATCAGACTTCCTCAACACTTGCCAGATGCACGCCCGCCATCAAACGTGCGACCATCACCGCCGATAATGTTTCACAGAATCCAATAACCACCACAGCGACCATCGCCAGCGCTGGGTCAATCGGGCGGCTAACTCCAGCTAGCATTGAAAGCAAGGACACAACAATCAAACACAGGCCAAACAACAACATTGGACCTTTCATCAGCGTCATGACATTCGATAGATAATGCATCCGGGCACATTTCAATACAGCACCAATCCCGGGCTTACCCCGGTTGAGCAATGTTGCCGGAATAGCTCCAAATATTGAGATCAGCACCAGTAGCGTAAAAACCAACAACCCATAGCCAAGTATCTTGTCAGCAGGCCATCCGTGGGAAAATACAAGAAACGGTTTGGAAGCTTCACCCACCCGGCGCATGACACCAAACATCAAATTGTTTGCTGTGAGCGCGACTGATATGGCACCAGTCAATGCAATACACCCGACAACCCAATAGACAAAAACGAATTTCGCCCGGCCAATCCAGCTGGCCTTATCCAGCCCGGCTTCCTGCACCAGAATTTTTGAATGAACAGCAAGAGCAAGAAACGACCAGATCAAAACCAGCACAATTGCCAATGCAATCAAAGGAGCGCGCTTGTCAACAAATCCGACCCAGGTGACAACGCAAGTGAGCACCAGACACAGCATAAATTGCCAGCCAATGCGACGGCAGAACTGAAAAACACCTGACCAGCATGATGATGCAGGTTTGATGGCTTTTGTTTTGTGACCACCTGGTTCTTCGGGTTCTCCAAACTGTATATCGCCTTCTGCCACTAGATATGTTCGTGCGAGTATTCTGGCAGTCATCACCAGGGCAAAAACCATTAGCACAACATTTATCACAAGGCTCAGCTGTGTCAGCCAGTTCCATTGCGCTGCAATTGCCGGGTGTTGAAACCGCACGACATATGCCACACTATAATTGAGAACATTGGCTATTAAAAATAGCAGCGCCGGTCCGATGAGCAATTGCACAACGAGGGATTTATAGTGTGCCCATCCGCGTACAAGTGTTGCTTCATTCGAGATTTTCCCCCGGGCGATGATCGCGGGTAACACCGTCAGGAACAGTGGACCGAGCAGCACAAATACCGGGATCATCAGCAAACCAACCAGCAGTTCCAGCGTATAGTGCAGATGCATGACCACCAGAAAATCAAGCTGTTGTGTGGAAATCAATTTGGCAAGTTCAGATGTTTCGGGAATGAGATCAAGGCGGTACAGAGGTACTTTTCTGAAAATTACGAACCACACCACCATAAGACAGGCAGCAATAACGAGGAATGCCACAATAAAAAGCAACGGCCTGCGGGCGCCCAATGAGCGTGTTACGCTATCGACATTTGTCGCCTTTGAAATAACCACGAATGCCAACGCTGCCAGTATCAGTGCTTCCACAACATAGAATGGATTGAGTGGCGAATAATTTGATGTGATGAAAATTTTACTTGCAGATAACAAGACGATCGCAAGGACCATGGGAGCCATGACCAGACGACAGAAAACCAGCGTTTCCCGATACATAGACTATTCTCTTTATGACCAGAGCCACAGCTTGCTGTGCTCTCGCCCCCCGCTGCATTACCTTGCAGTTTCAGGCCGGTTTGACAAGACTAATGCGCACGGGGCCAAAGTTTTAGCCAGAACGTCCACAATCTGCCGGTCTTTTCCGCATCAACTTCCTGCAACGCGCCAAGATGTTTGAGCGGCATGAAATCCTCGATCGGCGTGTACGAACAGTCGATTTTCTCAAGTACCGCCATTTCCCGAAGTGGATTGAGATCACTGACCCCGGTATGGGCGCAATCAAGTTTGATCAACGCAGTGAGATCAGCAAGCGGCTCCAGATTATCGACTTTGGTATTTGAAAATCGCAGCACCCGTAGCTGTGTCAGCTCGCGCAATGGTTCAAGACTACTGATTTTGGTATTGAGGCAATTCAGGCTGGTCAGCGAGTGTAGATCAGCAAGTGGATCAAGGTCTTCAATCAATGTCGAGGAAATATCCAGTTCATCAAGACCGGTCAACCCTTCAAGCGGTGCAAAATCCTTCACCTTTACCATGGCGCATTCCAGCTTTTCCAGCCGGGAAAGCCCACGCAACGCCGAGATGTCTTCCACTTGCGTAAGGGAAATATCGAGCGTCCTGAGCGATGTCAAATGGGCAAGAGGCGCTATATCCTTCACCTGGCTTTGCATACAATTGAGTTCCTGCAAGCCTTGTAGATCCTGCAACGGGCGCAAATCCCGCACCGGCGTAAAATCAAGCCCAAGGGCATTCAGCGCGTGAAGGCTGGACAAACACTCAAGATACTCAACCTCCGTATCGCTACAATGTAGAATTTCAAGGTTTTTAAGGTTCGCAAGCGGCGTTAAGTCATCAATATGTGAGCTATTGCAATACAGCCCGGTTAATGTGGTGAGATCGGAAAGCGGCGCAAGATCTTCAACGCGGGTGTGACTGATATCAAGGGTCCGTAATGATATAAGACCGGAAAGCGGCGACAGATCCTCAAGGCGGCCGCAATCGGCACAATCAAGCAGCGCCAGATCGGTCAGTTCAGACACTGGCCAAAGATCACTCACCCGGGTTTCAGTCAGGATCAGGGCTTTGAGATGGTTGAGCTGGCTAATCTCATCCGGCAGGGTTTCAAGACCTTCCAGCGATAGATCGAGCGACCCGGTTTTGGCTTCTGCTTCTATATTGATCCGTTCAAGCGCAATGGCGTGCGCATCACTCTCATCATTCTGATCATTCATATCTGCTTCGCTCATCCATGCCCCGCATTTTTGTCACAAACTGCCTGCTGCAGATGATGATTGCAAATTGTATTTATGTGATGGCAACTCGTCATCTGTGTTGCTCAACAAAGCGTGTTACTTCGCGAAACACCGGGTGCCAAAGCCGGGCATTAAAAGAATGGGAAGCACCTTTGACAATGATCGCTTCGGCCTGAATACCGCGCGCCTTTAATTGCCATACGTAATCAATCGCAAGATTGGGTGTTGTATTGCGATCCTCCGAGCCGGTAATAGCGACGACCTGCGTCGACCGCTCAATATTACGAATATGCATGGAGGGTGACTGACTACGTATAAAGGGACTGTAACCCGAGTTTCTGCGCCAGGCCTTGATGTCACACGGACATGAAGCCAAAACTGCCTTGTCGATCAGCCCGGGATAGGTATCAATTATTACGCCAGCCATTGCCGCACCACCGGAATGACCAATCAGCACCACCTTGCGCGCTTTGTGAAACGTTTTCAGCTTTTTGATCGCAGCACCCAGGGCACGATTGTTGGCCTGCGTATAACTATCACGACGTTTATAATGCGTACCCTCGCTTTTCCGTCCTGATCTGATTTCATAGCCAGGCCGGATCATTGCGACCGTCGGTATGTTGGCACCTTCTGCCAATTGCTGCATACGGGCCACATGGTACGAGGCCGGGCCACCGCGCGACACATCACCATGTAACATGATCGCCAGAACAGGTGTCACTTCACCTGTTGGTTTTGCATTAAAGGTTTCAACCACAATGCAGAGTTTGTTGCCCATGACAGCAGAGGTGAGATCATCTTTATCGCAAAGAGACTGCGCCTGGCTGTTCGCGATCGGCAATCCAATCAGCAAAATACATCCGATGATCGCTGCGCCAGCTCGTTCCAGACATCCGACAATCATGGTAGATCTCCCGCTTGAACCTCAAATACGCAGTCAGGACCGTGACAATCACCTGTCACGGGAATTTTTTCCACCATATGGAGCATGATTATCCGATGCAAGAGATGGATATCGGCTGGTCCAATCACCCGATAAAAGTTTTATTACAAATAATCCATCTTACAAACGGCTGAAATCAGCCGTCAATCGCACCATGAATAGATTATGAATGACGCTCTCAGAAGTCGTTCAGTGCCCGGGTGTCATGTTGTTTTCAAGAACACGGCAGACCAGCCGATACCAACTGAAACAAATTAAAGCTTGCGACACAGGCAAATCACTTCTGGAGAGAAACAATGACAATCGCATCAAAAACAATCAATTTTGCAGCAGCCATC
>JAESRR010000295.1 GCA_016764535.1 Cohaesibacteraceae bacterium
GTGTTGCGTAACTCATGAATGGAAGATCTGCCATGACAAGTGCGCGCTCCACACCACGACACACAGCTATTGTATGATAACACATGTCCCGCAAGGTAACTGCTGTGGTGGCATTTCTTCCCTGAACCACCATTCCAAGGCTATCCCCGACGAGAATCAGGGGAATACCTGCTTCGTCCATCTCACGTGAAAATCCCGCATCGTAAGCGGTCAGGACCGCAAATTTCCTGGCGTCATTTTTCATTTGCAAAAACGAATTCAAGGATATTGCCGATGCTGTCATAAATCTGTTTCCTGTTTTTATGACGTAGGGGCTTATTGGCTTTTTTACCAACACGCAAGGTGGACAAAAGAAAAATCTTCGGAAATTCCATTCCCCGATTGCAAAGGCAAAAAACTACGCTCATAAGGTTGTACAAATCAAAGGCCAGGGTGTTTCATGAGATCTGAAATTGAAATTTTGTTACAACGTCGTCAACTACGACGAAAGATCACATTTTGGCGAATTCTGGCTTTTATTCTGGTTCTGTTGAGCGTCGGAACTATTTTTGTTTTTCTGAGTAAACCTGGTTCAATTCTGGATTTTCAAAAAGACCATATTGCCAATTTTGCAATTGAGGGCATCATAACCGGATCTGAACGACAGCTTGAATTGATCGACAGCATTGAAAAAAATGACCACGCCAAGGCGGTGATTATTTCGATCAACTCACCTGGCGGAACAACATCCGGCGGCGAAGCTCTTTATGAAGCAATACTGGAACTATCAAAGAAAAAACCTGTTGTCGTAAGCATGCAGGGAATTGCAACATCCGCGGGATATATGATTGCACTGCCCGCCGAACGCATATTCGCCAGACGGAACACCATCACTGGATCAATTGGTGTTTTATTTCAATATGCCGATGTTTCGGTTCTTCTGGATAAGGTCGGGGTTTCCATGAAGGCAGTGAAAAGTTCGCCAATGAAAGCCGAACCTTCACCATTTAATCCWGCCAGCGCGCAATCTCTCGCGATGATTGAGCTGGCAATTCGTGACAGTTACGAGTGGTTTGTATCAATTGTTGCAAAACACCGTCCSTTTGATCTTGAGGAAGCGACAAAACTCGCCGATGGGCGCATTTTAACAGGGCGGCAAGCGATAKCGGTAAAACTCGTTGATCAAATTGGCGGGATTGAAATTGCACGCAAATGGATTGCCGCAGAACATAATCTGGACAGCGACATACCAATTCAAAAATGGGCACCAAAACCGATCTCGGCGAATTTTCCTTTCGCCAAAACAACTTTTTTTGATCTAATTCGTATTTTCACCGGAATTGAGGCAAATTCGGGCCCGGTTGTGCTTGACGGCATGGTATCAGTT
Organism: Cohaesibacteraceae bacterium; assembly: GCA_016764535.1. Classification (GTDB taxonomy): domain Bacteria; phylum Pseudomonadota; class Alphaproteobacteria; order Rhizobiales; family Cohaesibacteraceae; genus JAESRR01. The sequence goes on from JAESRR010000295.1 coordinate 1,367, forward strand.
TGGCACGCTTCAACCACAATCAGGCCGTAAGTACCCGAGTCTAGCGGGTGGGGGGATCCATGATCAAATCTGAACTGGTTCAGCGCATTGCCGAGCAAAATCCGCACCTTTATCAGCGTGATGTTGAACACATTGTAAATGCAATACTGGACGAGATCTCGGATGCCCTGGCGCGTGGCGACAGAGTTGAACTTCGTGGTTTCGGCGCGTTTTCCGTCAAAAACCGACCCGCCCGTACTGGCAGAAATCCCAGAACAGGCGAAAAAGTTTCTGTCGATGAAAAATACGTACCTTTTTTCAAAACCGGAAAAGAGATGCGTGTGAGATTGAATACTGAAGACGCCTGATTACATAACCCCTGGCTGGATTTGCCAGACAGGCGGCTGATATCAGAAACAGCCACTTGACAAACCGGTTGTCAACGTACCAATTCGAGGAATGTTCTGATTGAATTTCAGTCAACGAGCCCCGGAGCGATGCAGTGGTTTTTGTTAAACGCCTGATATTTGTTTTGGTCTTTGTTCCATTTGGACTGGGCCTTGTATCTCTTTCGGTGGCCAACAGACAGTTGGTTACTCTGGCGCTGGATCCGTTTTCCCCTCAGGACCCTTCTATTTCAATCACAGTTCCACTTTTTATCTGCTTGTTTGTCACTCTGATCATCGGAATTGGGCTGGGCGGGATGGCATCCTGGTTCAAGCAACATAAATGGCGTAAACAGGCCCGTTTGAAGAGATATGAAGCCGCGCGCTGGCGACACGAGGCTGATGAACAGCGTTCTGAAATCGACCAGTTGAAGCAAGTTTCGGCTCAACCAATATTGTCCGGATCATCTGTTCCACAGGATCAAAAGAAGAATGTAGGCTGATAGCTTTCACAGTTCACAATATTTTTCGGGACCAGAGGTAGATATGCGTATTATTTCTTCGCAGGAAATCAATGATATACTAACCCCGATCAAATTGATTGAGACATTGCGAACTGCTTTCCAATCCGGAATAACCACTCCAAAACGGCATCATCACACGGTACCGTTTCCCGATGCTGCCGATGCAACATTATTGATAATGCCCGCATGGACGGACTTTGAGAAACAGGGCTCATCGCTCGGCGGATATGTTGGCGTAAAGCTCGTTTCGGTTTATCCAGATAATTCAAGCCGCTTTCAGAAACCGTCAATTTCGGGCGTCTATATGTTATTTGATGGCAAGGATGGAACCCCTGTTGCCTGCCTTGATGCATCAAGCCTAACCGTACAACGTACTGCTGCTGCATCTGCTCTTGCTGCTGATTATCTCGCCCGCAAAGATGCCAGTCGGCTTGTCATGGCTGGTGCAGGCGCACTGTCTGCCTATTTGGTCAGGGCACATGTTGCTGTGCGACCTATCGAGCATATCACATTATGGAATCGCACCCGGCCAAAAGCCGAAGCTTTGGCCAAAGCCCTTGCAGATCTTGAAATCGAAATTGTTGTCAGCGATGATTTGGCTGAACCTTGCGAACAGGCAGATATAATATCCTGCGCGACCATGGCTCAAAATCCTATTATTCTTGGTGACTGGCTTAAACCCGGCGCCCATCTTGATCTGGTGGGAGCATATCGCCCCGACATGCGGGAAACTGACGACGTTTGTGTTCTCAGATCAGATGTCTATGTCGAYACCCGGACCGGRGCCCTGTCCGAAGGTGGAGACGTTGTGCAAGCCATWGATGCCGGGATTTTGTCCAAAGAGCAGGTTTTGGGCGATCTGTTTGATCTGTGCAGTGGAACGGCCCCAGGTCGSRAGGAAAATGACGCAATCACCTTGTTCAAATCAGTCGGCACTGCKCTTGARGACCTTGCAGCAGCGCAGCTCGTTTATGAGCACCTACTGGACAAGTCACCATCATGATGGCATTCACGTTTGAGGATCTTTCTGCGATGTTTGAACCAGTCATTGCACCGTTAATTGGAGATTTTTACTCATGGACGTAAAAATCTGCGGATTGTCCAGTGATGAGACCGTGCAAGCAGCGCTGGATGCCGGAGCGGATTGCATCGGATTTGTTTTTTTCGAAAAAAGCCCTCGCAATGTTAGCGAGCTTCTGGCCTCCCGGCTTGCRACAAAAGTCAGGGGCAAGGCAAAAATTATCGCGCTATGTGTGAACGCTACAGATGAAACATTGCTCTCGATTGCAAACAGTGTTCGACCCGACGTTTTTCAATTGCACGGAAGTGAAAGCCCACAACGTGTGATTAATGTACGCCAATTGGTTGACAGGCCGATCATGAAAGCTCTCTCAATTCGAGACAGTGAAGATCTGGATCAAATTGCAGATTATGAGCCTGTAGTTGACTATTTTTTGTTTGATGCCAAACCKCCAAAAAACAGCGTTCTTCCTGGTGGAAATGGCGTGCCTTTCGACTGGAAATTAATTGAAAATCTTGACCTCGACCGTCCTTTCATGCTTTCGGGTGGTCTAAACCCTGTCAATGTGTCCGAGGCCGTTCGCCTGACAAGACCGGATGGTGTTGATGTATCATCTGGCGTTGAAAGTTCACCTGGCGTGAAAGATCAGGATCAAATAGCCCTGTTTATCGAGCAGGCAAGACAAGCTGCCGGTTAACCGATAGTTATATTGTAAAAAGGACTGAGCGCTATCATGCAGGATTCTCCCAATTCTTTCAAAACAGGCCCGGATCATCGCGGCTTTTTTGGTGATTATGGTGGCCGATTTGTGGCCGAGACGCTGATGCCGCTCATTCTTGATCTGGAAACTGCCTATGAGGATGCAAAAAATGATCCCGAGTTCCACCGGCAAATGGTCGAACTTGGAAAGCATTATATCGGACGTCCCAGCCCATTGTATTTTGCCGAGCGTCTGACCGAACATTTTGGTGGCGCGAAAATCTATTTCAAGCGGGATGAACTCAATCATACAGGCAGTCACAAGATCAATAATTGCATTGGTCAAATTTTGCTTGCAAAACGAATGGGTAAAACGCGCATCATTGCCGAGACAGGAGCTGGCCAGCACGGTGTAGCAGCTGCCACTGTTTGTGCGCGCTTTGACTTTCCCTGCGAAGTTTATATGGGCGAAACAGATGTGCAGCGCCAAAGCCCGAATGTGTTTCGTATGAAACTTTTGGGGGCGACTGTAAATTCGGTCACAGCGGGTGCCGGTACATTGAAGGACGCTATGAATGAAGCCCTTCGTGACTGGGTCACCAATGTTGAAACGACCTATTACCTCATCGGCACAGCTGCAGGGCCTCACCCATATCCTACAATGGTTCGGGATTTCCAATCAGTAATCGGCGCCGAGGTCAAACAACAAATGCAGGAAGCTGAAGGTCGGTTGCCCGATGCTCTGGTGGCTTGCATCGGTGGTGGATCAAACGCGATTGGGCTGTTTCACCCGTTTCTTGACGATCATGATGTTCGCATTTGCGGGGTTGAAGCCGCCGGACACGGTCTTGATACCGAAGAGCATTGCGCGTCTCTGAATGGTGGGAAGCCCGGGGTATTGCACGGCAATCGGACATATTTGCTTCAGAATGACGATGGCCAGATACTGGAAGGTCATTCAATTTCCGCCGGGCTGGACTATCCTGGCATTGGCCCCGAACATTCATGGCTGAAGGATACAGGTCGGGTCGAATACACTTCCGCTACAGACAAAGAGGCGCTTGAGGCATTTCAACTTTGCTCGCGCCTTGAAGGTATAATCCCTGCTCTTGAACCAAGTCATGCTCTTGCCTACACAGGCAAACTGGCGAAGGAAATGCGCAAGGATGAAATCATAGTCATGAATATGTGTGGCCGTGGTGACAAGGATGTATTCACTGTTGGTGCTCATTTAGGCGTGGAACTTTAGGATCTAGATTATGTCTCGAATTGATGCACGTTTTGCAGCACTTAAATCCGAAGGCCGACCTGCACTCATAACATTTTTGACTGCGGGCGATCCTGATGTAAAAACATCTCTGGAAATCATCAGGGCGCTGCCAGCCGCCGGTGCTGATATTATAGAACTGGGCATGCCTTTCTCCGATCCTATGGCAGAAGGCATCCCTATTCAGTTATCAAATCAACGTGCGCTTGCCGCCGGGCATACCATGGATAAAACCCTCCAGATGGTGCGGGATTTTCGACTGGATGACAATGACACTCCAATAATACTTATGGGGTATTATAACCCGATCTTTTTCCGGGGGCCGGAAGATTTTCTGGACGAAGCGAAATCAGCTGGCGTGGATGGTTTGATCATTGTGGATCTGCCATGTGAAGCCGATGATGAATTGTGTATTCCAGCACTTAAAAAAGGGATCAATTTTATCCGGCTGGCCACACCCACAACGGATGAGAAACGATTGCCTGCGGTGCTCGCCAATACATCCGGTTTTGTGTATTACGTATCTATTACCGGGATAACCGGGGCGGCCGCGCCGGATGCTGATCGGGTCTCCAAAGCAGTGGACCGGATCAAGGATCACACAGATTTACCGGTTGTTGTTGGATTTGGTGTGAAAACACCGGAACAAGCGACTGAAATTGGTCGTAATTCAGATGGTGTTGTGGTTGGCTCTGTACTTGTTGAAGCTGTCAGAAACAGTCTTGACAGTGAAGGACAGGCAACGCGTGAGACTGTAGGCGCGGTGAGCAAACAGGTTTCTGCTCTGGCCGGGGGGGTGCGTAAAGCCCACCTCAAT
>JAESRR010000238.1 GCA_016764535.1 Cohaesibacteraceae bacterium
TTTCAGCATGTTCCCTGTATATAAGTGCTCTTTCCAAAGCCAAATCAATTGCACCGATTGCGATACCATTTTTCCAAATAGGAATTTGTCGTATCATCAGGGGAATTTCACTGGCCACTTGCATGAGGGCCAGACTGTCACGCACACTGGTGGCGTATTTATCAATTTTGTTTAGAAACAAAACATGTGGGATTTTGAGTTGTTCAAGGGAGCGTAGAATAAGCTGCAGGGCCGGGATTTTTTTCTCGTCCGGCTCACAGACCACGATTGCCAGATCAGCAATTGCCAGTATTGGCTGCTGCTCGTATTGAAATTCGACCGATCCAGGGCAATCAACAAAAGTATATTTGTCTCCCATAAAAACCGCAGAACCAAAATTGGCTTCGATGGACATATTATGATTTCGGGCTTCTGAAGACGCGTCTCCAACAGAAGTTCCCTTGTTAACATCCCCCATTTTTGAAATGGCACCCGTTCGAGCCAACAAAGCTTCAAATAGTGTTGTTTTACCGCTGCCAAATGGGCCTACCAGCGCAATTGTCCGCGAAGTCGCTGTACAATTCCCGGCGGGTATCGCCCCTCCACTGCCATTGGAATGCATGGCCGCCTCCTTTCGTTCATGAATTGTTCTGTTGGTGTATTTCCTCCAAATTATTGAAATCAGCCTGCCCAACCAAAAAAGCTGCTCCCACATCCTTTATGGTTACAGCTGTAATACTGATTGGCAATGTTTACTGACAAAACAAATCCCGCTCCGGCCGTAATATGAGCTCTGAAACGGGATTTGATATATTGAAAAAGCTAGCTCATGCCCTTGAAGATACCCTGGCTAATGATCATCACAATCAGACTTACTATCCAGTATCCGGCTTCAACACCGCGCGCATAACCATTTTTACGTCCGAACATACCAGCTGAATATGCCAGAACTGTAAAAGCAACAGTCGCGAGAATGACCGTCAATAATGCTTCGCTTACTGCGGTAACACCTACAAACCAGCTCATTAGAAACAATCCAACAAACTGCGATATCATTGCGCCAACTGGCATTTCGGATGCATCGCCAAGGTCCACACCCACACCTGATGCCCATTTTTTGCCGAACAGCATGGGAGAATACCAAACCCAGCCAATTAAAAATGCAGCTATTGTTCCGACGCCAACAGCCAGCCAGCTTACGCCTACAGTTAACTCACCCATCATATTTCCCTTTATAACCGTCTGTTCGAACCAAAATTCCGGCGCCATCTGAACACACAGGCGAAAAGAAAACAATATGGTTTAATATTAATCGAAATACTCAATCACAGCGAGCCATCACTTTTTTGTGATTGGCAGGTGAATTAAACTCAAAATTCATCAATTCAAAAAACCAAACGAATCCATAAAGGTACAATATCTTGCGCGGGATGAAGACATTCGGGAATGCGTTGAAATTGTCATTCCGCAGACTCGCGTAATTCGAATTGTACTGAATGCTTTTTTTAATTTATGCGAAAGCAGAGAAACTCATGTAAATTGCAAAATATACAAGGCTCATAAACGCCGCGATAGTGCGCGCATATTTTCTTAGAATTTTACTCACTTGACTGGCCCCTTCGCCATTGCAACGATTGGTCCAATAATACAATTTATAGTAAATATTTAGTTAAGCAGAATCGGGACTGCCTGAAATACGACAGTCCCCGTCTCCAGTAATTCCTGAGCTATCGTAGTGAAGCACAAAAACGCTGAATACGTTTACAGGCTTCTTCGAGCGCTTCCGTTGATGTTGCATAGGAAATTCGGAAATGTGGCGACAAGCCAAATGCCGATCCATGTACAACCGCAACGCCTTCATCTTCCAGAAGAGCTGTCACAAAATCTTCATCACTTTCCAGTGTTTTACCCGTCGGTGTTGTCTTTCCCATTAATCCTGCGCAGGAAGGATAGACATAAAAAGCACCTTCAGGCATCGGACAGTTAATTCCGGTTGCCTGGTTGAGCATGGAAACAACCAGATCACGACGTCCTTTAAAGACTTCTGCGCGTTCCGGAATGAAATCCTGTGTTCCGTTCAGAGCTTCAACGGCCGCCCATTGCGAAATAGATGTCGGATTGGATGTAGATTGCGACTGTATTTTCCGCATCGCCTTGATCAATTTTTCCGGGCCAGCTGCATAACCAATACGCCAGCCTGTCATTGCATATGCTTTGGAAACACCATTCATTGTCAGGGTACGGTCCTTGAGTGAGGGCTCTACCTGCACGGGTGTGACAAATTCAAAATCATCATACACCAGGTGCTCGTACATATCATCGGTCAAAATCCAGACATGAGGATGTTTCACAAGCACATCTGTTAGTACTTTAAGTTCGACACGGGTATAGGCAGCACCCGTTGGATTGGACGGTGAATTAAGGATAATCCATTTTGTTTTATCTGTGATCGCAGCTTCGAGCTGCCCGGCAGTCAACTTGAAATTTGTTTCCAAAGTTGTTTCGACAAATATCGGTTCGCCACCGGCAAGCAAAACGATATCAGGATATGAAACCCAGTAAGGCGCAATCACAATAACTTCATCGCCAGGATTAAGTGTTGCAACCATGGCATTGTAAATAATTGGCTTGCCGCCTGGTGCTACAAAACACTGAGAGGGCGAATAATCGAGGCCGTTTTCTCTCTTGAATTTGTCAGAGATCGCCTGCTTCAATTCAGCAATACCATCAACGGCGGTATACTTGGTTTTTCCAAGATTGATCGCCTCGATCGCTGCCTTTTTGATGTTATCAGGAGTATCAAAATCCGGTTCTCCGGCACCAAGACCAATGACGTCACGGCCAGCCGCTTTAAGTTCGGCTGCCATACTCGAAACAGCGATTGTCGCAGATGGTTTCACGCGTGAAAGCTGATCGGCAATAAAGCCCATGAAAATTCTCCTTGAAATGAAAGAGGTCGCCAACAACCTCTATGCCTGTTTCGAATGAGAGGCGAGGGAAACCTAGTCCAGAGCTCCTGTTTTCGCAAGAAACTCTCGCTATTTAGACCGTATAATTTCTGCCTTCCGATATTGATTTGGATCATACTGATGGTTCTTCGAATGAATGCCGGCGACTTCCTGAACAAGCCATTCAGAAACAGTTCAGGCGAAAAGGAGCACCATTCTACCGATTAAGGGAGTTACACTGCCGGAAATCGGCTATTGCCACACAATCATCATAACCTTTGTCCAGCTTTGCCACAATTCCGGCAGAGCCAGACCGCAATTTTGGTGTGTCATCCCTTTTAGAAAAACAAAGGGTGATCCAATGATTTACATTGCACAAGAACAGGCACAATTCCGACAACAACATATAAATTTAGACAGACAAGTCACCCGTGGCGTCATCAGTATGATGAGTATCTATATCCTGCTTTTCGTAGCCATGGCCGTATTATCGACGCCGCCAGCAAATGCCTTACCTACGGCTACCATCACATCCACAACAGGTTTAGCCGGGCTTGATGAGGTCAAATCCGGAACGCTTCTGTTTAAATCGGAAACACAGGGTCGGTTCGTCGAAGCCCCCAGGCTCGCAACCGACATTTCAATTGAAATTACAGGACCGTTTGCACGAACTGTGATGACGCAAAGGTTCAAGAATATCACCGACGGCTGGGTTGAGGGTATTTATGCTTTCCCGCTGCCTGAAACAGCGGCCATCGATACTCTAAAAATGCAAATTGGCAGTCGTTTTATTGAAGGCGTATTAAAACCGCGCGAGGAAGCGAAGAAGATATTTGAACAGGCCAAGGCCGCAGGGAAAAAAGCCAGCCTTCTGGAACAGGAAAGGCCAAATTTATTCACCAATTCAATTGCCAATATTGGTCCAGGCGAAACCATTATTGTTCAGATTGAATATCAGGAAACAGTGCGCCAGCAGCAAGCAGACTTCTCGATACGTATTCCATTGGTTGTGGCACCACGCTACAATCCCAAACCAATGATCGTGCAATCCGTTACAATGGATGGAAAAACCGGATGGGGTGCAACCGATCCAGATCCCGACAGATCCAGGATTACGCCACCTGTCTCCGATCCATCCAAATCATCACCAATCAATCCTGTGACACTCACCGTGCATCTCAAMGCCGGTTTTAAACTTGAAACCATTGCAAGCACTTCACACAAAATCGATATTACTTCGACCACTGAACAGGGCAGCACCATTACCCTGTCAAAAAATGTAGTAAYRGCCAATAAGGATTTTGTTCTGAGYTGGRCGGCMAAACCGGGGGCWTCTCCRACRGTAGCGCTWTTTACRGAGAAAACCGACACAGGCCAATTCACACTTGCCTAYATAATGCCGCCACAAAATATTTCAGATCCATCACTTGTTCCCAATCGGGAAGTTATATTCGTCATTGATCAATCTGGTTCCATGGCAGGTCGTTCCATGGATCAGGCAAAAGCCAGCCTGCAATTYGCCCTCGATAATTTGAAACCTTCAGAACGATTTAACATTATMCGSTTCAACCACGAGCATTTYAGTYTGTTTGGTGGAACTGTACCAGCCAATCRGGAAAACCTTGAGATTGCCCGGGCCTATGTTGAAAAYCTTGTCGCAGATGGCGGCACCGAAATGCTCGGGGCGATGCAAACTGCCCTGTATGATCCAGATTCAAAAGACCGAACAACTTTGCGGCAGGTGATATTTCTCACCGACGGCGCAATTGGCAATGAAAAACAATTGTTCGACACAATCACCAAGAAAAGAGGCCGCTCGCGAATTTTTACTGTTGGAATTGGCTCTGCTCCAAATAGCTATTTCATGCAAAAAGCCGCCGAATTTGGCCGGGGTACGTTTACCCATATCGGTTCTGTCAATGAAGTAGACGCCAGTATGCGCAAACTTTTTGCCAAACTGGCCGCCCCTGTCGCAGTTGATCTTGTTGCAGAATTGGATCAAGGCGGAAAATCCAGTTTAACGCCCAACCCGTTACCCGATCTCTATCAGGGCGAACCGGTTGTCGTAATCGCCAGATCCGAGACAATCGCAAAACAATTAGTGCTTACTGGACGATTTGAAAATCAACCATGGGAAATTCGTTTGCCACTGGACAAAGCTGCGCAAGCAAAAGGTATTTCCAAGATCTGGGCACGACGGAAAATAGACGATATCGAAGCCAAAAAAACCATGGGCGTGCTTAGTTATGAACAGACGGATCGACAAGTTGAAACACTGGCGATGGAATTCGGTCTGGTTAGTCGAAGGACAAGTCTCGTCGCCATAGATGTCACGCCTACCCGCCCGATTGGCACTGCTCTTGAAACAACAATTTTGCCTGTAAATCTACCTGAAGGTTGGGATTTCAATGCTGTATTTGGCGACGATGTTACCGAAATGCAGTATGAGAAAGCTGCCATGCAAGCCAAAACCATGCTGGTTCTGGCCAGTTCCTCAGCCAGCAGAATTAAAACCACAGGACAAAAAAACAAAATGATTATGTTGCCGCCGACGGCAACCCTGGCTGACCTCAAGATCCTGGCCGGTTTGATTATGTTGTTACTCGCCAGCCTCACTTTTATTGGTATCGCTATAAAATCCCGCGCTGTGATATCGGAGCGGAACCAGTGATGGCAATTGTCTTGCAAAACAAACTCAAACCTTTGCAGGGATCACAAAAGGCTGCTGCACTTGTTGCGGCAGCTCTTATGATTTTTGGTTTCATATTTGTTGGCCAGGGATTATTTACCAAAGGCAAAGCTGCTGTTGCCCAGTATCTACTCGATGTCGCCTGGGAAAGGTCGCTCGCCTCTCTTGATAATCAAAAACCCTGGAAATGGGCCGACACCTGGCCTGTGGCCAAACTTTCATTTCCCTCTCAAAACCTGTCGCATATTGTACTTCAAGATGCTGGAGGGGAAGCGCTGGCGTTCGGTCCGGCAATGCTGGGTTCCGGTGGGAAACCTGGTCAATCCGGCACGACAATTATTGCGGCACACCGGGATACCCATTTTGTCGGCGTGGATAAATTGTCTCTAAATGATACGATTACTATTC
>JAESRR010000114.1 GCA_016764535.1 Cohaesibacteraceae bacterium
GCAACCACGGCAAATCCACGACCGGTATCGCCAGCCCGGGCTGCTTCAATTGTCGCATTCAGCGCCAGTAAATTTGTCTGGTTGGCGATATCGGAAATGAGCGTTACCACCTGGCCAATTTTGACCGATGCTTCCGACAGACCCTGAATATCCAGGTTGGTTTGTTGGACTTCCTCAACTGCGGATGCAGTAATGGTTGCAGACCGGGCAACCTGCTGCCCGATTTCATTCACCGAAGCGTTAAGCTCTTCCGTTGCCGCCGCAACCGTATTTACATTATTGTTGGCATTCTGGGATTCAGAGGCGACTTCACTGGATTTGCTATCGGCGGAAGAAATCGCATGGTTCATGGTATTGGCAGCCTGCTCCAGCTCATTCGCGGAAGTTGCAACACCCTCAACCTCAATCTCCATGTTCTTTTCAAAATCCTCGACAATCGCGGCAAACACGCTGACACGCTCTTCCATGGTTCCCATCGCAGAATTCATCGTCGAGGCTGCAGTTCCAAACGCGCCTGGCATGCCAAGCGTCGAGATTCGACGGAAATACCTGTTCTTTTGAACAAATTCCAGAGAAGCTTTCGACTCCCGTACAAAGGCATCCGATCTGTCTATGAAACGATTTAGCGCATGTAATAAAACTGCGTTATCGCCCTTTTCGGTAATATTGGTCACTCGCGCTTCAAAATTGCCGTCACAGACAGCATCCAGAACATCAATTGCTCTGGAGATTGCTGTCTTTTTATTATTTGGAAACATATAATCGTGCCTCAATCCGCGCGATCGGCGCAGCTACTCGAAAGTAAAAATTAATTATGAAAATCAGGCTGCTAGCTTTGCAATATACTCGTCATAGGGAACATTTTGTTCTGACAACATGTCACTGATCATCGCACTGGCTGCAATCATGCCGTCCCGACGACTTGCATGGCGCTTCTCTTCATTCAGCAGATTTTGATAAAGTGGCTGAATGGTCCCATGCAATATGGATTTGTTCGGCACACGGCGATTGGAGTGATATCCAATACAACGGCCTGAACTATCAAGGCTGGGCGTTACGTGGGCGATGACCCAATAGTGATCTCCATTGGCACAACGGTTCATCACATAGGCAAAGATCTCTTCGCCTTTCTGGATTGTTTCCCAAAGCAGATGAAAAATACACCGCGGCATATGGGGATGCCTGATCATCGAATGCGGCTGGCCCAGACACTCTTGTTCCGTGTAACCGGCAATTCGGCAAAACACATCATTCACGTATATCAGATGACCCTTAAGGTCGGTTTTACTTACGATCAATTCATGCTCGGCAAAGAACTGTTCCCTACCGGTTACACTGTCGTTGTTCTTCACAATACTTACTCCCTGTAGTAATCTTTTGATCGACAGTGATTTGCATTGGTTAACAAATTTATCTCTAAATAATACAGGGATATTATATATGATTTGGATTAGAACAATACTGCATACAACTAACATACTGTATTGTCATACTGTATTTTTACATGACGTTGAGGCATTTAGAATGGTATTTGCAATCACCACGTGTAACATTATATACGAAATTCGATATATAATTGCAGAAGAGAATACGTACAAACACGCAACAACAATCCGTATCCCTGCGTCAATAATGTTGGTTGAACAAGAGTGCCTTAACTCTGGTCGAATTATCATCCCGGCATCGCACTCGCTTAAGGAGAAATTAGTAGACACAACCACCAGTATAGTTGACAGATCAAATTTAAAAAATACGAAACCGCCGCTACACACCAGGACAATCAGACACCTTCAAACGGGCCACAAATTCGGACAACTTGTACACAGATATATCGGTTAGAATATAAAGCTAACCAGGAATGGTGAGACGCGGGAGCGCGTTATTGCGCGTTGAAAGCTGCCAAATCGATTTGTAAATCTCCAAATGTCGATCCACGAGGCAAAGCGAGAGTGAGCGCTTTCCAGGCATTGTCTTTTAGGGATTTATGAAAACCGATTGAAACAGGTAATTGTCTTGCAATTGTTGAGACAAAAGACTGACAATCAAATGCGAACGCCGTGCCTTGCGCATATTGCAATTGATAATCGCCCTCCGTTACATTTTTGAGACTGGCTGTTTCGCCCGCCCGGATAAACAATGTCAAAGCAGTCGGGGATCCGTTTACTGGTCGCAAACGAACGATTGCATGTTTGTTACCGGTGTTTTGTACCGTTAACACATGATTGCCATTACCAGTCGTTTCACCTCCTGCACTGCTTGTTGTCCGAGCAAAAGGATATGCATTAATTTCAAGCGGCCCGCTGGCAGGCAGTATCGGGCAGGACCGGGATGTTCCCGGGGTGATCGCCCCGGTTATAACGGGGTCAATTCCAGCATCTCCCATTGCCAGAGCCATGTCGTTTGACTGCGGAGCAGCACGCAGTTGCAGTTCACTTTTGGTCTGCATCCAGTCAGAGGATGAAGTTGTTTCCTCTTTCGCTACTTGTCCGGCAATTTGCAGATCCTCGACTGGTTCTGTCAACGAAACTGGAAAGATGCGCGAAGCAATAACCATCGGCAACAGCGGGCTCTGGCCCCGGGCACTCGATCCGGGCGAATTCAAAGCCAGAACCTGACTTTCGAGGGACGGCAAGCCGGAATTCCAGCTCAGGAGGGGCCCGGAGGCAATTTTTTGCGGTACGTCGTAATGCACTGCCATCATGGTGCCCATAGCAGGCAGCATGCACAACATCAGCACCTGAATAAACCCGCGGCCAATCTGGTGTTGCTGAGCGGCAAGGTTCGTTATGCCAATATGTCGCCGGTCAAAATCACTGCGAAGCATCCGTGCATGACGCCGATGATCAAAGTCTTTTGCCTGCTCCAGTTTCAAAGCCAGCGCATGGGCTTTTTTTGGCCGACCCTGCCCGGCAAGCGCGAACATCGACTTTTGCATTGCATATTCTTCAACATCCGGTGCTTTTTTGCCGCCCAGAGTGTTCCGAACAAGTGCTCTTACCGTCACCAACGGTGCAAATGGTAACCCCCACCAACCGAACAGCGCAGAAACAGCTGACGCCTTGAGGGCAACACGTGCGGAACAATCCTTACAAAACGGTCCCACATGCACATGAACAGATTGCCCAAACCCGCGACCCACAACTTGTTCAAACACACGAACAACCGGATAATCCATTGAAGTGCCGCAATCCCTGCAGGTTGCAGGGTCGCCAACATAATATTCCTGCACTTCGTTTTTCCACGTAAACCAGGCGTCATCACGTGTATCGCTGCCCAAATTCGCGGTCGGTGACTGACCGCCATGCCGTACAGTTTTTTCGGTTGAAGTCTTGTTTTCAGCAACAGGCGTTTCATGAACCAAAGGATCCCGGACGAGCAGTTCGCCTGGTTCTTTTTGTGCCTGCCATTCAAGGTCCTGATCGTAAGCAGAGCGTTGACCCACATCTCCCAGCACGAGAAACGCCGCCTCAAGAGCCCGCCGTTTTATCGGGGCCCAGGAATTCTCCCGCGGGGACGGGCGGAACAATTGTTCCAGTGAATTATATGCCGCTGTAATATCATGTTGGCTGGCATCGCGAGCAACATCCAGCGTTGCATAATGATCGGGAATTTCATATTTCATCTGCGCCGCACCACCACGTTTGGCAATTTCAATAAATCCTGAAATCATCATCACAGATCACACGTTTCAATAGTATTAATTGTAACTATCGCGCCACAATGTACCTATCATCAATCGGAACATCGCAGCGTCGGTATCAACTCCAGGTGACATTTTACAAATAATCTCCGTCTTTGTTGTTTTTAATATAGTATACGATATCGCGAAATTGGGAGAACCGATCATGACATCCAAAAAAACCCGATCACACACCGGTTCCACTCCGATCCTGATAGTGGGTGCAGGCCCGGTTGGCTTGACTGCCGCAATTGAACTTTCCCGACGGGGTCACAAAATCCGGATAATTGACAAGGAACAGGGCCCGCCTGAACAATCGCGCGCCATTGCCATCAACGCACGAACTCTGGAAATTCTCGAACCATGTGGCGCGACGCCCCGTCTGATCAAGGAAGGCATACAGGTACAATGTGCCAACATGTACGCCCTCTCCAAAAAACTGATGACGATCGATTTCAATCGGCTGGATCATCGTTACAACTTTCTCACGGCCCTCCCGCAAACAAGGACCGAAGAGATCCTCGCTGAAACATTGTTGCAATATGACATGGAACCGGAATGGCAAACCGGGCTGGATTCTGTGGTTCAGGAAGCCAAAGCCAATGGTGATTTTGGCACGATTACTTGTGTATTGCAGGGACCGGATGGCCAGCGGGAAACTATTACACCCGATATCGTCATTGGCGCGGATGGTGCCCATAGTACGGTTCGCAAAGACATGGGTATCGGCTTTAAGGGCGAATCCTATCCGCATGACTGGAGCCTTGCCGATGTGCGATTGTCCGGAGATGTTGAGGGCCAACAGACCGGCGCCTATCTGGATAAAGGCACCATGTGTGGCGTCATTCCACTTGGCAAGGGTCGACATCGGATAATCAGTAATCAACCCGATGTATTCAAGGTGCTACCCGAAACATTGAAGGTCGAGGAAGTATTCTGGGAAACCCTTTTCCGGGTCAGCCATCGTCAGGTGGAAACCTATCAGAAAGGAAATGTGTTCCTTGCAGGCGATGCAGCGCACATCCATTCCCCTGCCGGGGGCCGTGGTATGAACCTTGGTATTGAAGACGCGGCGACTTTGGCATTCCTGATAGATAAAAAAGATACGGCCCGCTATAATGATATGCGTTGGCCAATTGGCAATGCCGTGTTAAAAGCCACCGAGCAACAAACCAGAATGGTATCTTCCAAAAGCAGACTTCCAGTATTATTCATGCGCTATATTGCCCCGTTGATTATGAAAACACCTTTGGCAGTGCGTAACATGCGCGAAATGATGGGCCTTGCGGCACCTCACCCCGAATGGCTTTAACTTCTTCAAACTACGCGGGAAAATCAACACGGCATTCTACTTCCCCTGCGACAATAAATCACTGACAAGACCTGCTTTTTGATATGGATTGTTTGTCAATCAAACCCCAGATATCTGGAATGCTTTTCGAAATATTCGAATTTCAAACTCAACCAAATTCAGGAGTTTTAAATGTCACTTAGAATAAAAGACCGGGCACCGGATTTCACTGCGGAAACCACCGAGGGCACAATCAATTTCCACGAATGGCTGGGTAATGGCTGGGGTATTCTTTTCTCCCACCCAAAAGACTACACCCCTGTTTGCACCACCGAGCTTGGTTATGTCGCCAAGATGAAATCCGAGTTTGAAAAACGCAATTGCAAAGTCATCGGACTGAGCATCGATCCGGTAGACAATCACGCTGGCTGGGCCGCAGATATCGAGGAAACCCAGGGTACAAAAATCAATTTCCCGATGATTGCCGACACTGATCTGAAAGTCGCACTCGCATATGACATGTTCCCCGCAGATGAAGATGTCGGCCTTGAAAACCGGACTGCGATGACCAACGCCACCGTGCGGACAGTGTTCATCATTGGCCCGGACAAAAAAATCGAACTGACAATGAGCTATCCAATGACGACCGGTCGGAATTTTGATGAAATCCTGCGCGTGCTGGATTCCATGCAATTGACTTCCGAACACAAGGTCGCAACTCCTGTTAACTGGCAGAACGGCGACGATGTGATCATCGTACCGGCAGTCACCAACGAAATGGCCAAAGAAAAATATCCTGAAGGCTGGCAAACTCTCAAGCCATATCTACGCCTCGTCAAACAACCACATTAAAATTGTTTGATCGATTGCTGATATTGAATACGCATTAGCTAAATGGAACCCGGCCCGTTTAAAACAGGATCCGGGTTTTGTTTTGTCATTTTCGCTGGATGTAAATTCAATTCGCAAACATCGCCATGCCACCCAGCCAGAACAACCAGTAAAACACCATGGGTACAGGTACAAAAATCAGGAGCTGCGCCAATGCCA
>JAESRR010000239.1 GCA_016764535.1 Cohaesibacteraceae bacterium
AACGCTTGTTATGGCGCAAGCGCTTGCGCCGGTTCCCGGGTTAACGCAGTTCGAGGATCAGACAACATTCTCGCTGGAATCCCTGATCCCCAAACCATCCGAACTAAAAGGTGGCTTTGAAGCCAATCAGCGCACCTGCCATAATCAGGGCGGGCAGGCTCATGTCCTCTCTCCTGGCCCGCAGGACTACAAAATAGGCGTGCCGTTTCGAGAAGGTAATTACCTCTTCACCCCGGTGATATTTGGTGATCTCGCCGGTAATTTTGGCAAGCTGTTCATGATCTACATTCGTGACATGCAGCTCAATTGCACCATTGCAGTAGTGTCTGCCGGTAGTTTTGACAGGGCAACAAAAACGGCCCGTGCCCTTGATGAAATTACTGCCAATGAGAGGATGTACCACATCGATCATTATATCTCAGGGGATCACAGGCAGCTGGAACTGAACACAATCGCTCCAACATTCCAGAGCCTTAAAGCCCGCGTCCTGAAACTCTATCAATAGTCAGGAAGATTGTCTGGACGTACCAATCGAACAATGATCAGGCCCCCCGCTCACTCGGCTCGGTCTGCGTCATATAATTCGCGGGATCTGCGGACTGCGTCATGGTTTTTTGCTGCCCACCTGGTGAGTGATTTGAACAGGTGCATGAGCTCTGTCCCACGCTCTGTCAGCTGATAATGCACCGCAACAGGTGGTTTGGGATCGACTGTCCGGGTCAAATAACCATCACGCTCAAGACTGCGCAGGTTCTCGGTTAGTACACGTTGCGTTACGTCCCCCAGAGTGCGTTTGAGTTTCCCAAAACGCAAGGACCCATCTTCCAGCGCCAGTATAATCAACACTTGCCATTTGCCCGTGACTCTCGACAAAACCTGCCTGACGGGGCACAGCTCCGCGTCCTTCTTTGTGAGCGCAGTTACCTGGAGCATACCTGGTTCCTTAAAAGTGCGTAATTGATACCTGGTGCAGATTTGATACCATGTATGTGCGGGTACCTCCACCCGACGCAAGAGGAACACATATGTCAGATATGGAAATACCAAATAGAACGGCAGAAAACAAAGCCAACGCCATCGCGTTCTATGATCAAATGTTCAACAAATGCGAACCACGTGCTGCCATCGAAAACTATGTTGGCGAAGAATATATCCAGCACAATCCCCATGTTGCTGATGGCAAGGAAGCTTTCATCGAATATTTCGAGCGCATGGCAGTTGAGTATCCGGGGAAAGTCGCACATTTCAAACGGGCTGTTGCGGAAGATGATCTGGTTGTTTTGCATTGTCATCAAATCTGGCCGGGAAGTGATGATTATGCAGGTATGGACATCTTCCGTTTTGATCAAAACGGCAAGATTGTTGAGCATTCCGACGTGCTTCAGGTAATCACCGGGCAATCAAACAACGATAACGGAGTGTTCTAGAGGCAACAACTACCCCGCTAACCGTGATTAATGGCACATGTTTGTTCATCCATATTGACAGATCCGCAGCACACATTAAGCAGGCGATAAGGTCTCTCATTATCGGAACATCCATGCGTCAGTCACTTCGTCAAAAAGCCATTACTGTCTGTGATCAAAAGATCGCCCAAAAAGGAACAAATGTCGGCCTGTCGTTTTATGCATTTTTCAAAAACAAAAACGATGATCCTGTTTACCTGATGGAAGCAGCTACATGGTGGATCGAAACCCACAAGCTTGATCATTTCGAGAAGGCCGTAAAGATCAAGGCGATGATTGAAGCGATGAATTAGCCGCAATCACAAAGTGACTTCATCGCTCGTCTGGTTCCAGGACCATTGCGCCCGTCTATCGTGCTGGTATATAGGCCATCATTTTTTAATAGCCGTTGAAGGGCTTTGAGCGTTGCAGATTTCCAGCTGGTATATGTTAATGCGGCTTCGTGTTTGCTCTCCAGGGAGGCATAAAACCACTCAGCAGCCTCGGTAGAGTTTTTCCGTGTACCGTGTCCAAATTCAAGGACAACACCCAGATTAAATTGTGCTCCTGGGTACCCCTGTTCGGCCGCCAGTCGCGTGTAAACGGCGGCTTTCTTCAGGTTTTTAGAGAGCCCACTACCCACGTAATACATATAAGCCAGATCTTTCTGACCCCGCGCCATCCCCTGATCCGCAGCTTTACGAAACCAGGATGCAGCCTTTGAATAATTCTTTGAAACTCCCCACCCGTTACGATACGCAGCTCCAAGCATGACCTGCCCGTAAGCTTCTTCCTGTTCCGCAGATTTACGGAACCAGAAAAGCGCCTTTTTATAGTCTTTTACACCGGCATCTTTGACCAGAAAAACAACACCAAAATATGCCTGGGCCAAAGAATGGCCGGAACCGGCTGCCTGCTGATAATACTTCAAAGCCAATTTGTATTGTTTTGATTGATAATAGGCCCGCGCCAATTGAAATTTGATATCCGGGCTATCCGGACTGGATGCCAATGCGATATTGCAACTGGATATGAATTCCCTTGCCTGGAGATCTTCCAGCCCAATGCCGGGAGCATAATCTGAAGGAAAAAAGCTGTCGGCTTTGGCAATTAACCGGTTACACGCACGAACACTATCCGCGGTACTATTGTTGCTTTTGGGAACAACACTGGAACCCGGGTTAGATAATCTGGCAATTTGAACTGCCTTTACATCCCTGATGCGAGACCGGGCTGCGGCCGCAAAAACGCCTTTGGGAAACTGTCTGAGATAGTCTTCAAATACGGCTTTGTCCTTGCTGTTTTTGATGGCATTCCACAATGCGAGTTCTGCCGAAACAGATTGGGAACCTGCACCTGAAGAACCTGGGAGGAAGAAGAATTCACCGGTGATAGATGAATTTTCCCAGGGGATTTGCGCTTCATCGGTCACTTCAAGAACAGCGACGCGGGTGCGCTTGAATACTTGTTCGATGGTCAGACCAGGTTGCGACATCGCGCTGGCAAGAGCCGTTGTGTAGGGAGAGTTCCCATCGTTCGCATCACCATCGTCTGATACCTGACCAGGAGCTGTTGAATACGCCAGAAAGGTTCCCTTGGGGGCCCTGACTTCCGCAAGCCCGCGCGATGTAGAGCGTGAAGAAGCCGGAAATGGATTGTTGCGGCAGGCATCCAGAATGACAATATTGATCGGGTTTTGGGTATTTTCCATTGTCCGGACAAAAGCATTGACGTTGATCGTTTCAATCTCGATCTCGCTTTCATCCTGAAGATCAACACCCAGCGGTACAAGATAATTTTCGCCCCCGACCTGTACACCATGCCCGGCATAATAAAACAGACCTGATGCTCGTGTTTTGCGTAATGTGCGGGTAAATTTCAGCATCGCCCGTTTCATGGTTTTTTGGTCGGCGTCCAGAACAATGGTAACCGCAAAGCCGGATGCTTCCAGCGTTTGTGCCATCAAACGCGCGTCGTTCACCGGGTTTCGTAATGAAGAGAGTTTTGTGTAGGCCGCATTGCCCATGATCAGCGCGACACGGTCCGTCGCGGCCTGCGCAGGATGGATTAAAACCAGTGCTATCAGCAAAGCAAATATACGGACCATCAAAACACTCTCCAGCCGGACATCCCGGTCAGGCCAGTTTGATCGTTTGCCGTAACAAATCAATCAAAATCAGCGGGCCAAGATTATTGGCATAATGCGCCGGGATATCGGGCCGCATGTTTACATGTCTTCGATTTTTTGAATTCGTCTTTGATGTCGTCCGCCTTCAAACGGTGTTTCCAGCCAGGTTTGAACAATTTGATCCAGCATCTTTTCATCAATCATGCGCTGCCCAAGCGATAAAATATTTGCATCATTGTGGCGACGGGCCATTTCTGCTGAAAGAACATTCCAGCAAACCGTACATCGAATGCCGGGAATTTTATTTGCTGCAATAGCCTCACCATTGCCAGAACCACCCAGAACAATACCCCTGTCATACTCCCCTGCTGCGACTGCCCTTGCCACCGGGAATATAAAATCAGGATAATCACAGGACGCATCACTGAAAGTACCAAAATCTTTTACGTCCAAACCACGGGATGACAAATACTCCTTGATTTTTTCCTTGTATTGGAAGCCTGCATGATCAGTTCCGATAGCAATTTTCATGGGTCCGTCCAGTTCAGTTTTCTTGCGCTATAACGCAAAGCACTCTGAATTAACAGGTACGGACACTAAAACAACGCACCCAAATTATTGGCGTAATGCGCCGCAACGCCCGGCCACAGGCTTTTTGCCCATTGCCGCAGCCAGCTGCAAATCAACCCAATCAAAAATACGGAAAACGCGACAACCGGTCCCGGCCAGATATCAAGAATAAACCAGCCGGGAATATGAATGGCAAAAAACACAAGGGACGTCAGGATGACAGCAATCGAGCTGGAAAATTGTTCGCAAAGATGTGTTTGCACGACACCGCGAAACACCAGCTCTTCCACAAAGACCCCGATGAAAATCCAGATATATGCGCTGAGTGCCAGCGCCATCAGGCGGTCAGTCGGCGGAACCACAACATGTACTCGAAAATAATTCCATCCAAGGATTAGCGTAAAAGCGGCAAGTGTAATAAATACGGTTTTCGAAACATCCGAAGGCCAAAGCCCGAGCCACCGTAAAGGTGCCTGCTGTTTTTGCCAGCCAAGCCAAAGAATAACCGGTAGCACCCAGACAAATATTCGCAACCAGGGCCGACATTCCAGCGGCACCATTTGCCATTTCCATGCCATGGTCGCAAAAAGCGTAATGACTATAAAGAGCTATATTCATAATTAAAGTCAGTGGCAATGTAGCCTACATTGGTTCTTTTTTTTTATTAAATCAACTCAATAGAATAACTCAATGTGCCTCTCCATACTATCTGACCATAATTACAAATATATTTCTAAAGCTTAAGTGATGGAGTTTATACCTGAAAGATATGCTTTGAGGCTTGCATATTTTCATCTAAGGCAAATGCAGTTAACTGTCCACCCCACACTTTCCCAGTATCTATGCAGATGGTATTATTTTTATAAAATAACCCCAAGGTCGACCAATGACCATAAATAATTTTAGCTTTTCTGTGTTTCTGTGGCTGATAATTAAACCAGGGAATTAATTTTGAAAAAGTAGAAAGCTCACCCTTTGCTTTAAAATTAAGACCACCATTTTTATATAAAAACCGCATTCTTGTGAAACTATTGACCACAAATCTAGCTCTATCCATACCTTTTAATTTTTTATGCCAGTGATTTGGCTTTGCACCATACATATTTTTAAAAAAATTTATGGGATCAGTTTGTAAAATAACCTCTAGCATTTTGGCTTCTTTTCTTGCTCTTTTCAGCGACCAATTTGGATAAATCCCAGCATGAACCACTATGGTTTTGAATGTCTTCAAATAGATTAATATATTTTGTTTAAGTAGCCAGTTCATTAAAAGCGAACAATCCGTGGCCGCAAATATTGTTTTGAATTCGATGTTTCTTGATTTTCTAAATTTGGGCACAAAGTATTGCGCTAAGAGACTTAAATCATGATTTCCTAATGTTACCTGACAACAATATTGGTGTGCATATATCCATCGTAAAACCTGTAAGGACTGGCCACCACGATTAACTATATCTCCACAAAAAACAAGCTTATCCTTGTATAAGTCAAATTTTATTTCATCTAGTAACAACATTAAATCATCAAAACACCCCTGTACATCACCTACAACATAACTTGCCATTAGTGAAAAACCTTGGCATTCTTAATTCTTCGATATTTTTCAAATTCAGGTAGTTCCCATGGTCGAATGGCAATGACAAGTGTGCTGCCAAATCGCTGCTCAAACCCTATGTTTTGGTCTTTATAAGCAAAATCACTGAAACTTTGTGATAATTGTTTTATTTTTTTCTGAATAATTTGGTTTGATGTTGTCGATATCATACCATTAATAACAATTCTCAATTCACCTGCATGAGTAAACTGGCAATCAAAAAAATCATCTTGTATATGATTTTCAAAGTGTCTTTGTATGGGCCCATTGTTTTGCCACTG
>JAESRR010000296.1 GCA_016764535.1 Cohaesibacteraceae bacterium
ACCAGAAATGCCTGATTGGCGGCGCCGCGATAGAACTTTTCCTCCACCCGGCGGCGCAATTCGGGCGTGATCAGCACCGAGATGAATACATAGATCGGCACAGAGGCCAGTACGATCAATGTCAGGGTCGGCGAGAACACCCACATGACGGCAAAGAATACAAAGGTGAACATGAAATCGATCACCACTGTCAATGCAGACGAAGTAATGAAATCGCGAACATTTTCCAGCTCATGCACCCGTGCCACGGTTTGGCCAGTGGGGCGACTTTCAAAATATGAAATCGGCAGTGCCAGCAGATGTTTGTAAAGCTGCGCGCCCAGCTGCACATCAACCCGGCTGGTGGTGTGGGAGAACATAAAAGTCCTCARGAAGCTGAGGATCGCTTCAAACACYGTGATKGCGATRAGRCCAATGATCAGCACATCAAGMGTSGTGACACCGCGATGCACCAGCACYTTGTCGACAATCACCTGAAAAAACAGCGGCATGATCAGCGCGAAACACTGGATGAAAAACGACGCCAGCAACACTTCAGAAAACAACGCCTTRTACTTCATCAGMACCGGYACAAACCAGCGCATGCCAAAYTTGAGATCCGAYACCAGATCACTGGCRCGACGGGCWGCGAGAATGAYCTCACCGGACCACAATAACGTYAGATCATCCGTCGACATTTCTTGCGGCGGYTTGCCCGGATGCTGCACCAGCACCTGGTTATCCACACATTTGGCAAGGATRAACCAGCCACCATCCCTGGTAGATGCTATMGCGGGAAGCGGCAACCCTGGTAATTTCTTCARTGTGGTTTTTACSGACTTRCACTTCAACCCGGCCTTGCGACCTGCCCTCACCATGGCAATTGTATCAAGGGAACCGGCGATATTTGCGTATTCGTGCTGTATTTGCTCGGCAGATGCACGAATCTCGTGAAATGCCAATAACATAGCCAGAGATAGAGCGCCACTTGTATCCGGCTCGACCTCGTCATTCTCCAGCAATTTKGCCATTTCYGTATCGGCAATTACATCTGCCATTGACGCATATTCTCACCGTGATAGTAATTTGTTAACACTTACATGCACCTGAATACTCACTCGTATCAAGAGAATATCGAGAATAACTGTGAATAAGACCGTTAGWWMAAAMAKWACSMAWTCGGATGCGATTGAGTTCCTGCCTGCTGCCCTSGARGTRCTGGAGAAACCTCCGGCWCCGTTYGGGCGTATCATTGCCRTCGTCATTGGTTTGTTTTTTGYYTTYGCRGTKGTSTGGGCATATTGGGGCACYGTCGACATCGTTGTTATTGCCGAGGGACAGACMTTRCCRACCGGCAAAGTGAAGACYGTKCARCCACTWGAAACCGGTGTWATTCGYGCCATYCACATYSARGACGGVCAGCTGGTTGAAAARGGTCAGTTGCTGATRGAGCTGGACCCGACCGAGACATCKGCCAATCTGGAGAGCATYCAGTTTGARTTGATGCAGGCWCGGATTGAAGCGGCKCTTGGTGCCGCGATGCTGACACTCAACCCGAACAGYAAAYTGACATTGCCRCAAGAAGCYTCSGARGAGYTRTTGATCAACAGCCGCATWTTRYTGCGCGATACMGTCAACCGGTTCCATTCGTCTCTTGATGCGATCAAATCAGAAATCAACCGCAGTRARGCSWCRYTRCGYGCWGCAGCYATWGAGCGACGACAGCTGAGCCAAACCATTCCMYTGGTGTCGGAACGCCTCGAGGCGCAGGAAATATTGCTGGCCAAGGGCATCACCCAAAAGCCCATGGTGTTACAACTCAAACAACAAAAGCTGGAGATGGAAGCACAGCTGGAAGGCGTTTTTGAAAAAGAGGCTGAAGCKCAGGCGACAATAGCAACCTGGCATGCGCGCGAGAGCGAGACCCGGGCAACATACCGCTCTGAAGCGGCCAATCGTCGACAGAAAGCACTCAGCCAGATCACTGTTCTGGAACAGAATTACAAAAAGGAACTCAAACGCCAGAGCTATCGCGAATTACGTGCTCCGGTGTCCGGCTATATCGACAAACTGGCAGTGCACACAATTGGCGCTGTGGTTGAAACCGGCAAGCAATTATTGACSATTGTTCCCTCCGATACGCCGCTSGAAATCGAGGCCATTGTACTCAATAAGGATATTGGGTTTCTTGAGGTTGGCCAGGAGGCSGAAATCAAGCTGGAAGCCTTCCCTTTYACYCGCTATGGCGTGCTYGCVGGCACWGTYAGCGCCCTCTCCTATGATGTGTTCATGCATGARCAACTGGGWCCGATCTACAAGGCSAARGTAAAGCTSGAAACCCAGWCRATTACSGTTGAYGGMCGRACYATTSAWCTGRCYCCSGGMATGCGCGTYACCGCCGARGTTAAAACCGGCAAACGCAGGATCATCGAGTTCTTTTTATCTCCKCTAYTACGTTACAAGCAGGAAGCAATCCGGGAACGGTGATGTGTATTTTGTATTTGATTATTTAGCGGGCATGACATCACAACAGTTTGACGTTWCAGAACGCTACCCCTGCTGACTGGTATATTATATGTGTATCATGAGAGGTACTGTTCAAGCACATAAWTCAGCTCTCACAGTTCCACTGGAGTTACTGTAATGGSCCTGGAACCTGTTCAATGAAGGCTWATAGTTYCATCTCGAACACTATCGGGTTCAASTCGGGTACCGTGGTCTGGAATTTCTTTGGCTTTTGACACAACYTCKACCCATTTCATGAAGTCTTTGGTCGCCAGTTCTCCTGTCWTGTCACATGAACAAACAGTCAACCGGWATTCGGTTGCTTTTCTCAATTTTTGTCCAAATGAACTCGGAGTGGAAATCACGATAAAGCCCTTGTTTTGGAGRTTAATGAAGCAACGGCCAGCTGTTGAGKTGGAGATGTTGCACTCTCTTGCCGCATCACGAACGGAAAACGCCAGAAAACCATTGTTGGYCCCGTTGTAGCGCATYTGAAGTTGAATATARACSGCTCTATCTGCAGGTCTCAGGRCTTGCCAGGCCAACGACTGCAWCATCCAGTARTAYAGCCGGACATGCCGCGCATCCCGACTACTGCGGCCCTTATTYGTAATTTTTCTTGACATGGRTAATTACAATTCATTTGAWMWKWYKWMWMYWWAWRYAYKMMAMWATRYMMAMWWKKKWAWMCGKMAMRSKYYSGAAAWGTCGCAGAAATGCCGAACTGCAATTMTTGTCATACGCGACAAAAATGTTACAAGATCAATTGTGATCAGATGTTGAACAGCGAAGACGGCTCTCGATCCATTGATCAATGTCCTGAATACGAAAAGCTACGCGCCGACCCATTTTTACAAATTTGGGTGACGTGCCAGCCAGTCGCATTTTCGCTAACGTTGAAACGGAAAGATTAAGATACTCAGCTGTAATTTTGCAGCTCATAAGTGTTGTATTCATCTGCATTTGAAGCAATCTCCTGATYTGTTATTGAACATGGAAGACAAATACAACATGTAGAAATATCGCGCTACAAAAACAGGAACAAAAAAGGAACNAAAAAAGACAGTAATTATAGTCCGGGAGTTTCTGTCTTTTTCCTACCCAACTCATCAAAGTAGGGTTTGAGGCGTTCTCCAACAGTTGAACGCCCGACTTTCAATTTATGTCGTKCATAAAACCAGTCTTGTAGATCACGAATWGCGGCTTCCTTTTTTACAGCCATTTCACCGTCCCTGTACATCCGGGCRACTTCAACATGAAAATCATTCYACGGTAATGATGGGCGACCWCGYCKYTTKSCGCTCRAAGCAAAYGCGCTCCTGTATTCAGCATTAACGACATAATTTCCAGCGAATGAATTAAGGCTGGAGAGTGGAATTATTTCTTTGGGTGGAAATCTCTCAARTAATGCATCAAAGGAAAGATGTAACCAAATAAAATAGTTCTTTCGCCCGGCCAGATGGCAGGAATCCCAAACTACATGATCCAATAGCCAGTTATTTCTATGTATTTCATTGTGTTCAAAAACAATATCGGGGTGAGTTTTCAARCAAATTTCATCATCTTCATTAAAATGAATTGGCTTGGGAATTGCGGAACCCATGCATGCTAGCTCACCCTTCTGGAAAGCCAGTACCAGTTCAGATTTGTGCTGATCGCTGCAATAGCGGAATTCATCGAGCCAATCATATTTYCGTTTAGCGTAATCGTAAAAATTTTCATGATCGAGGTGCTTTTCTTCGCAAAAAGCTTCTGTCTTTTTGCCATCGAAATATTGACACCTGGCAATTAACTTATCGAAATTGGCCTTGTTACCTTGCAAATCGTAAAACCTGTCATCTCCAACCCAATCAGGATCCGGGGGTAAACCAGCATATTCTGTTTCCCTGGGAGACCAGCCATAATGATCGTGCAAAACCGGTAGATAACCTGTGTTGTATGCCATCAAATCGATGTGAAACCGCGTGTCGGCATCATAATCTCTATTAATAGAGGCGGTTGGAACCCGGCCAAATATACACCAGTTCAACGCTTCCAGTATGTAACAGTGAAATGCGGGTTCAATTTCTTCAAGAAATGTATATTTCTTCGTGTCGCTATCCAAACCATCCCCTCCTTCGTCCAGGATGATCAAGGGTGCGTAAGAAAAACCATTTCGTCAATGGACAAGCATCGTTTTGATTTAAAGTCGCCGGGTAGAAATATCTACAACAATGGCTTTTGAATCGGGAGCAATGTTCATGGCTGCATATATTCTATCCGCAACCCCGGAACTTGCCAGCTTCAGAGGATCATCTGCCAGATGAGCGTATCTGGCGGTCGTTTGAGGCTGTGAGTGTCCCAGCAGCGCACCAATCATAGGCAGTGACATTCCGCTCGAGACTGCAATCGAAGCGAATGAATGTCGCAAATCATGTATCCGGACATCCGACATGTTTGCCAACTCCCGAATACGTGTCCAGGGTTTTTGCAAATTGACCAAATGCCGCCCTTCTTTAAGGCCACATATTACATATGGATTTCCTTCGAGCCTCTGTAACTCATTTAGCAGTTCTAGAGCGGGAGGGCTTAAATAGATCGTTTTCGYGCCGGTTTTGGAATCCGGCAATCGTGCTACACCAGCCGCAAAGTCCAGATATTCCCATTTTAGCGTAAGGATCTCACTCAAACGGGCTCCGGTGAGGCTCAGGAGCCTTATTGCGGCAATTGCCCAGGGCGTCGCAAGATTCTGCTCTTCTGCAAGTTTCAACACCTCCCCCAAAGACAACAATTCCGCATGATTGAGAAATCGTTCTCTCTGAYGCTCCTTATATTTATCWACGTGACGACASGGGTTTGTTCCATCTTCCCTGAAACCATTTTTCTCRCACCAGTTAAARAACTTGGACAACAGCGCAAGCACACGATTGGCTTGAAWWGGTTTRTCGCGCATCGAGTGGTGAAGCCGGGAAATTTCAGATTTTTTAACGTCACTTACGAGACGATGTGCAAGCCTGGGGCGAATATGAATATCAATGCTCCGGATATATTCCTCGGCGGTACGACGTTTCAGTTTTGGCACCACATGCTCAGACACGAACCTGTCCAGCAGTGCCCYCATTTTCAAATCAAATCTCTTGCGATCACGTTCGTCTGCAGGATCAACACCRCTTGCAATGAGCCCYAACAGTCTACGCGCTTCARCWCGYCCCTGATCAGGCGTCAATGAACCGTATGG
This sequence comes from Cohaesibacteraceae bacterium, assembly GCA_016764535.1. GTDB lineage: Bacteria > Pseudomonadota > Alphaproteobacteria > Rhizobiales > Cohaesibacteraceae > JAESRR01. The sequence continues at coordinate 5,702 of JAESRR010000296.1, forward strand.
ACCAATCGTATACCGGCGRGATCGGCCACCGCGTCCRCCAAGTCGGTACTGGATCARAAAYACTTTTTTACCAGGWGGAGTGACCTTGAGGCCGTAGCCTTTCAGATCRTTATCCCAATAATACATATCCTTCGTGCCCGAAGCTGCACCATCAATTGTTCGTTTTGATAATTTCATCGCCAAACCGTGCTTACTGGAAAATCCCAGTAAGCACATAGTAAGCACGCTTGATGGAATTGGCAAGAACGTWGAGGAACACAAATMTAYCATRAACGGCTYATTTCAGCCATTTATGGARTAATCARGAATTTKGAAA
>JAESRR010000007.1 GCA_016764535.1 Cohaesibacteraceae bacterium
GATAGAACCAGATGACAGTATTGAGGATCGCTTGGAAAACGTCCCATATTACGCTGAGTTATTCACCGGTCACGCACTGTTCTCTGAACCCAATGATGTAGAATCTATTCGCAAAATGTTGCTGGAGGCGTGACTCGGTGAAGTGGGTTTGCCCTACTTTTGTTCCGCTCCAAGTTATCATTTAAGCGGCCTTTGCTTCGAATGCCAAGGAACTTTTCCAGCCTAACGCCGAAAAGCAAATTTCGCGGGCTTTTAAACGGCTGCTTTTAGGCAACCCACAAGTTCCTTACTMYYTGMYMRGAAMGRCYGCWTYCCGCCCGTAGTTACAGAATGCTGCGAAGGACACATTGGTTACAAAGGGCTCGGAGCGGTCATCTGACTGTTTCAGTCAGGTTTTGCCGTCATAAACTGGCCTGAAGGTCTGCAGAGCGGGACGAAGCCGGCTTTCACAATTCAGCCAAATACTCCACCGTAGTTCGTCCAGCGCGAGCAGGTTGATTTTGATTATCCGACTGCTGTCGCTTCGGAACCATTGTTTCTAAATTGTCGTCGACAAGTATGTATCTACATTAGCCTTCGCGCGATCTGACCTCAGATAGGTCGCCCAAGCCTGTGTTTCGTGGGCAACCACATGCATTTCCCAAACACAGAATGTTCCCTTGTGTTGCTCCTCCTGCGGAAAAATGGCAAAATCTGGCATACTTTGAGCGTCCAAGTAATAGACCGTTTTCCAAAGCTCGTTGTTCTCACGCCATGTGCAAAGCAGCAGAAAGTAAAACCCTYCGCCGCACCGATGCAACAGAACGAAGCCCAGCTCATTTTCGCACGGAACACCTAGTGAAGCTGACTGCGGTGAGAGAATTTTTYGCGCAAGAGTGCGGATGGACGATACAACGGGTTGGTCGCTGCGGGCAATATCATACAATTTCAAGCGGCTGTTATTGGGACGAATAATCCCATGCGCTCGGATTGCCTTTTCATAATGAAGGTAGGTTGGATTAACGGGCATGATTTCAGTAGTTCGGTTCATTTCGTGCAAGTCCTGTTTGGCTTAGGTTCTGGTGAGGTCCATGACCCAGTTCAATTCCCATGTAGCACCACCATCCCATGAATATGACTGCTTCCATGTTGGTGTTGAGGGATGCACCAACCACTCAAACCGTGAGATAACGGGTATGGGGGGTCGGGCGGCTCACTTTAACCTACCCAGAAGCTATTGAATTGCTGTTCAGCATTGCGATTGCTGAGAAGCTCGAAGCGCCGTGGATGTTCATGAATTCGGCGTCCACCCGCCGTAAGCTTACGGCGTCTTTTTCATCTACCTTGCGGGATCGTATCAAAGGGTTGCGCGAACGCATTCACGTAGCAGGAACGACGTCGCCACAGATACTCTCCAGTTTCAGCACACCCCAACCAGAGTGCATGGCTGTTATTTTCCAAGCTTTTCTGGAAATGCGTAAGTTCAAGATGACCTACACAGACGCAGATGGAAATTGCAGTGAACGGAAAATCGAACCGCACCACCTGCTGCTTTGTCCCCCGGTCTGGTATCTCTACGCGTGGGACAGTGATAAAGGTGCCGTCCGATGTTTCAGATGTGACAGGATACAAAGCGCGACTATAGAAGACGCATCCTTTTCTGAGCGACCATATCACCTCTTCGAAAGCACAATCATAAGCATGGGTGGGGCTACAATTTAGGGTTAGATATCCCCTGCCATTCAGCAAAACCGACATTAGCCATGCCGCAGAAAATCGACGGGTTGGGCTCTAAGCTGCCATTGCTGGTAAGTTTTCCTCAATTGGTAGTCGAATGACTGCTTTTCGAAAATTGGACCTAAGAGTTTGCGACCGTGCGAACGGCAGCAATCCGCCCTTACTGCCAAATGCCATATTTTGAAAAGTAGTCGCTTTGTTCGCATAGCCGAAGCTGGACTGTAGATAGACGATAAAGGAGCCGAGCGGCTGCTTAGGGCCCAAAGTTACCGCGTTCCGTTGGTGGGTATTCATAGCCGCAGAATATACGTAACTTAGAGACAGCCCTGTACGGTTTATGTTTCAGCGAAGAGCACCTACACCAAAGCAAGGACAAACATTACTGCCAAACGGATAATTTTTCTTCTGCTAGAACGGTATTGACTGCAGGCCTTTCCAACATTTGTAAGCAATGACGTGTCCAATTAGGAAAATCGGTTCGCATATCTAAGCCGAGACGATTACCCCATCTGAAATATCCAACTAAGCAAGGATCAACGACGGAAAAATCACCTAACACATATCCAATCTTTGGTATTTTTCTTTCAATCAAGCCATAGACATCCCTCAATCTCTTTTGTCCTTTTGCCTGTATTGAAGAATGGTGGCTTGGATCTTCGGTCAGCCTGTCTGTATTCCAGCATTGCGTAACAGGGCCTGCATGCACCCCACTGGATAGCCAATTCATCCATTCTACTGCACGCACTAAGGTGTTCGGCGAGTTATCTAGACCAAGATTGGTTCCAAAAGTGAGCGTTAGATAAAGCATAATTGCTGACACTTCGGTAAGAACTTCGTTACCCAAATTCAAAACAGGAACTTGCCCTTTGGGATTGACTGTTAAATGCCTATCCTTTCTCGTTGAGCCATCACCCGTCAGCACCATTTCCGTCTTATATAGCTCCCCAATCTCTTCAAGCATAATGTGAACAGCGAGCGAGCATGCTCCCGGTGAATAATATAGTTTCATCTTTTAACTTTCAGTTAGCGCCAAAATGGCTTGTAGTTTTCAGCTTCTGCCTGCGCGCGGTCTACACCGATATCGTGCAAGCGATGCCCTTCAATACCACTTAATCCCTTTCGAGTTTGGTGGTTTCGAAACCACAATGCGAGCAGAGATTTGAATTCGCGTTGGGAAGGATGTGAAAAAGCCGATGTATTCGAATATATGTTTGGTGTGTATTTCATAATATTTCCTTATGTTTTTTTCATGTTACCTTAATATCTCCTTGATTTATTAATCTCAAACGATGCATTGTGATGACAACATAAGGAAACATTATCCATATGCAAAAGCACTCACTTAATGGCTTAAGGATGTTTGAAGCAGCCGCTCGACACCTCAGCTTCACTGTCGCGGCCAGTGAAYTGAATGTTACACARGCTGCTGTCAGTCAGCARATACGACGACTGGAAGAAGAGCTGGGGGTAAAACTCTTCGTTAGAGGAAAGGGAGGACTGTCATTATCAGTGTCGGGTCAGGAACTGGCCGTAAGCACGAAAACTGCCTTAAGCATAATTCACAAATCAATTGGTCGGATCACCAATACGGAAACTGAGGGCGTTCTGGCCATTTCCACGCTGGCGTCYTTCGCRTCCAGATGGCTGATCCCACGACTGTCAAAATTTCAAGCAAAGCACCCCGATATCGCACTACACGTACACATATCGGGAGCCAAAGTAAATTTTGACCGCGATGGGATAGATGCTGCTATTCGACTTGCCGCCAAGAAAGAGCCCGGACTACATGACGAGTTGATTTTACCAGATTCACTTTGCCTGGTTGCATCTCCAGATGTTGCCAGATCTGTGGGTGACACTTTCGAAAACCTGTATCACCAACCCCTCATAATTGATGACAGCCGATTAATGGACGAAAATTCGCTCGATATTACCGGTTTGGCAACCGAGCACGCCATTGCAGTGTTGAAGCTCAACAAGATGAAACTTGATCTTCGCGCTTACAGGCAAAGCGATAGTGTCATCTTGGCCGCGCTGGCAGGGCAAGGGGTTGCCCTAACTCGACTATCTCTGTGCACTGGGGACCTTGAAACCGGCAAACTGGCTCTGGTCTGCGGTTTTAAGTTACCATTGCAATTCGGGTATTCGCTGGTTTGTCCCCAAAATCGTGCTGAGGATCCCAAGCTGCTAGCCTTCAAGCGCTGGATGCTCCAAGAGATTTCCGGCCAACCAATTTCTGGAGGCTGATTGCTGCCCATATAGTAACGGCGGCTTTGTCCGCTCTGCCGACCTTCAGGCTAGTTTATGACGGCAAAACCTGACTGAAACAGTCAGTTGACCGCTCCGAGCCCATACCTACCAAATGCTGATAGAGAGATGCTGCACAATTCTTCTTGACCTAAAGTTACCTTGAGCATTTAGAATACTTTTGAACGAGCGGTCTGGAATTGCATTGTCGTGTCGGAGTATTGCCTCATATTCCGGGTATGTTCGGCTTGTTTGTTCGAAGAGAAGTTGTCTATGGAATTCGCTTAGAATAGGTAWWRTYYKYWYRSSYGSMAKKCWYYSCSSCRMYCAYAACSYRAKSMRAMMWKMMTATWASWWKYGWAYRRRTGGWATYAARKAATTGAAACCGTAGACATTAATGCAAGCGAGCATGCACCAAATATCCAGTTACAGTATCCTCGCCTAAAGCCTTGAGTGCCTCCAAACGATGCAACCCTTCAACTAACACCAAACGGTTWTTGCCCTCACGAATACGTATCGGTGTTGTTTGRCCATTTTCCAATATACTCTCAGCRATTTCCAAYACCTTGYYTGGGATCAGGGTTTTWAGTCGCTTCACTGGCACGTATATATTTGCAATGGGATATGTATTCTTTTGCGGCATAATTAAACTTCCTTTTGGATGGTCTCGATATGCTTAATACTGTTCCCAATTTCATTCAAACACCAGCCCACATCTTAATCATATTGCCAACCTCTTGCAGCCGATTTCAGGCGCGTAAAGCATTCCGTCGGATATATTTCAGATTTTAGAACAAGGTCGCAGTGAATAGCCCCGATTATTTTGCGTGTAAATTCACGGTTGATGCGAGACGGGATATTGGGAATTGCCAAAATAAGCATTAATTAGCCCTTTGGCATGGYAATTTGTCCCCCATATGTCCCCCAGAGACACAACTACAGCACACSCAGTTTAGGGGTTTATTTATAACCACATGATATTAATGACTATGGAGTGCCAAAAGGTTTTGCCTTTTTGCACTCGCTAAGTGATTGATTTTATTTAAACGRAAAAATGAATGATGCACTACTATTGCCTTTATGGACACATAGAGTTGCCTTCATAACATGAGTTATTGGCCAACAATATCTGACGTATCCAACATGATTGAGGTTAAGTGAGATTTCCTGTTAAGCAAGAACGTCCAGAGTTGTTCTGGATACTCCGCTGCAACCGCACTCTTGATTGACGGCCGAGAAGACAACGCTAGCCGCCATGACCGAACCTTTACTTTGCCAGTCAGGACACCAAAATCTCCAATCTTGTCGAATGTGTCAAAGTACCTAAATACTGGTCCTAACACAGCATCAACGAGCGTGAAGTTTTCTCCCTCGAAATATGGACCATCACCCAACTGTTCCTCCAAAAGGGCGAACTTTGCGCTTAAGGATGCAATTTTCTCGGAAAAGACTTTTGCATCCTTAGTGGCGTAGAAGCCTGCAATGTCATTTAAGATCGAAGACCCAAATTCAATCCACCCACGATGCTGTGCGCGTGCAAGCGCATCAGTCGGGTGAAGTGGTGTCTGTTGTGTTTCCTCAAGGTATTCCAAGATTGCGGCGGATTCGAAGATCGGTTGACCATTAGCGACCARCACAGGTGTCTTTCCCAACGGCGAAATTGCAAGAAACCAATCGGGCTTGTTGGCMAGATCAANNTCAKTRTACGTTTAAAGGGCACGCCTTTTTCGGTTAGTGAAATGACAGCGCGTTGCACGTAGGGGCAAAGCTTATGGCTCATTAAATGTAGGGTCATGGGATTCTTTCTGATATAGATGCATTTGCATGTACATGTACCAATAATGATGCCATGTCAACCTTGATGCATTTGCATCTATATGGTTTAAC
>JAESRR010000115.1 GCA_016764535.1 Cohaesibacteraceae bacterium
GCTTTTTTGAACCACATATTGGCTTGTGCAATATTCTCATCAATACCCGTACCGTTTGCATAGATGATACCAAGGTTCACCATTGCCGTTGCATCACCTGCTTCAGCAGCTTTTGTGTACCATTCATTGGCTTGTGCAGGATCCTTGTCGACACCCGTACCGAATAAATAGCTGAGACCAAGGAACCGCATAGCAATTGCATCACCTACTTCAGTAGCTTTTGTGTACCATTCAATGGCCTGTGCAGGATTTTTGTTGACACCTCTGCCGTTCACATAGTTGACCCCAAGGAATCGCATTGCCGTTGCATCACCTGCTTCGGCAGCTTTTCTGTACCATTCATTGGCTTGTGCGGGATCCTTGTCGATACCCGTACCGTTTTCATAGTTGAGACCAAGGTTCACCATTGCCGTTGCATCACCTGCTTCAGCAGCTTTTGTGTACCATTCATTGGCTTGTGCAGGATCCTTGTCGACACCCGTGCCATTTGAGAGTGAAAGACCGTAGTTACTCATTCCCCGTGGATTATCGTGTTCGGCACTAATTTTAAAATAACTTGTAGATTTTTCAAAATTTTGTGCAATATCCTTCCCCGTCCATAACATATAACCGAGGATATTCAGCGCCTTATCATCTTTATGATCAGCAGCAATTTGAATTGCAGTGATAACAGCATCGGGAACTTTTTCATCAGCTTTGCTCATTGCGAAAGCGATTTGTGCGCTAACATTTACGAATTGTTTATAATGCAGATCGTTTTCTGAGGGTGGTTTTAGTACTCCAGTTACCCTCGTCAAAGTTGGAAAATCTGATGCCGCACGTTCGATAAACTGAGACATGCCTGTGGGGGAGAGTCCCCAAGCTTGTTGAATGAGTTGGTTGCCAGACTTTGTGCCGCGTAATTCCAGTGCATTAAGAACAAACCATTCACCAAGAATGTCTGGAAGTAGAGGGGGCACAATTTTGGCTGGCCCAAATGAACTCTTCTCAGACGGTCCATTAACAAGAACCAGGGATTTACAAAGGCTATCGTCGTCTAATTCATCACCAAGAATATCGCGTAGTTGAGCAAGGGTGCAACCGCCGGAAAGTGTCGCAAGTACTGCGGCTTTCATTTCAATATCTGTACTGTTTAGCGAAGGCGGTTTACCATCAAAGAATGTTGACCATCGCTGGTTTTGATCCTTGTCCAACACAAATGTCAGCAGCTCTCCTTTGGTCCAAACGTCATCTTGGTTGTTATTTGATAACACGTTTCCAAGAAAGAACGCATAAAGTGGTCTGCCTTCCTTGTCTATTTTTTGCAAATTTATTTCGATTGTTGCATCAGGTTTAAATAGGGCTTGACCATTGTTGCTCGCTTTAAACACATCTCTCGTGATATGAGCTAAATCTGCCGGAGTTAGCCGTCTGAGTTCCAGAATGCCCGTTTTTTCAAATAGGAATTCAGATTTTGCGAGTTCATGAAATGCGGATGCTTTATTTAGTTCATTAAACCAGGTAGCATACTCATTCGAATGCTTAAATTTATTCGCAAAGTTTTCTTGATCAGTGTTGGAAGTTTGTTGAACCAATCCTCCTTGATCCCATCTTTGCCGTTCAAGTAGTAATACTCTGACTGGATGCTGGAACAATTCCGAACGTTTCATAAACGATTCCATTACCGGTCCTATTACGGAACCGAGCGCAACTACATAATCAAGAACTAGCAAATGGGGTTTATTGGGTGTCCAGCATTTCCAAAAATTTAGAAAGTCACTCTTCGCATCTTCGGAACCGAAATCTTTTGGAACATTCCAAAAACCTGCCGCCCAGCCATTACCATTGACTTCTTGAATAAGGTCCCATCCCAGACGGCTTTTTCCTTGTCCAGCTACTCCGGCGATTTGAAGCCAGAGGAATCCTTGTTTCATGTCGTCATGTAAAAATCGTCGTAATGCAGCTTGTTCTTTCTCCCTTCCAAGAACCTTGATCTTGTGTTCGCCGGAATAAGCGTAGGAATAAAGTTGCAGGTCCGAGCGTTGGTCCGGATTGCGGGTAAATATCCCGATTTTTGAATCGGCAGGATGTAGGTCGTCATCAGAGATTTCGTCTTCTAATGTAACTTCGTTAGTTCTTTCAACCCAATTATCGAAAGTAATCCGGTTATTGTCGGTACTTCCAAACAACACTTTCTCGATTGGAAACAGTGCTCTTGTATAATGATCCTCTACATAGGCCAAATAAAACAAGGCACAGCTTAGTTCAATACTGTTCGGAGGGTTCTTGGATTTTAGTGTTTTGATACTTCTACCAAGCTTGGAATGCGACTTCTGTCCTGTAGCCCGCTTTAAGTGAATCGTTAACTCATCGTCTCTGTACTCTTCGTTCGGGGTTATCTGACCATATATTGATCCAACGGCATTCTGAAATTCTTTTGCTTTTTCTGGATCACCCTGCAATAGAACTTTTATTTTATCCCGGAACGCTTGGTAGTTTGACATGATGCCGCCTGAATACTCTGATAAGTAGATTCAGAGATTAGGCGAATGGGGCCTCAAATGTCCAGTGATGGTTTTTCTTTTGGCGTGGGTACTTGAACTCCATCTACCCAGTATTCAAACCCGGTTACTTTCCCCGTTCTTTCGCTGTAAAATAACCGTGCGGGACCCAGTTCTGGATCGCGATGGAGATTGCCGTCTTTCCAATAGCCCTCTTCTTCCAATTGTCCTTCAGGTGTTTTGAGAATAAAAGCGGGTTTATCTCCCTCTCTGTGAGATTGACCGAGTATTTCAAAGCTCAACCCTATATCCATCCCCGAACTTGTATCGGTAACTATGGTTGAGGGCCTATCGTTGGAGCGGTGACAGCCTTGCCCATTGTGCCAGCGTCTATATTTGGGCTGACCGGTGTCAGCGCAGTATTGGATGACAGCAGGCAAATCGCCCAGTCTATTAAATTTATTATTGTTATCCAGCCAACGTTCTTCTTTGATTTTTCCGCTTTGGGGATCTAAATCAACTTCTACTGAAAATATCTTTGTCTCTATTTCTATACTCACCTGTCCATTGTGCCATACAATTTGTCCAAAAATCAAATAAAATGTTTAAATACAGCCACTTAGGAATATATTCATTGCCCGGTATAGAGCACTTTATGTCCTGTAAAACCCTCTGAAAAACCGCTCAGATAGTCGTGTTGCACATGTTGTGCAAACGGGAATTATTATTCCCGGGTTCATAAAAAAAGAATGAGCGAACGACACGGCCGTCGTCTTTCCTGTTCGGAACAGGCAAGAAATGAAGCGAAATATTGAAGACCATAATGTAACAAAATTCTCTCGGTCCGAGCCAGCATATTGTAGTAAAAACTGGAGGTCCCAACTTGAAAAGAACAAAGGTCGTATATATTCCCAGTCAGGCGAATGGTTGTCGCCAAAAATTGTACCACCATCAGCGTTCTTCGATGATGATGTGTGGTGTGATGCCGGAGAAGAAATTCGGAACCCCGCGTATGAGCAGAATTTCGCCAGATTTATTGAATCGGTGGTTGCCGCTGGATATTGCGGCAGGTCGGGTTCTGCAAAACTTGATTTTGTACTGCAAAATTTGAGTTTGGAACGTGCACGGGGAGATTTGTTCGATCCAAACAAGATTTACATTGATCGAGAGAGCGTACCAAGAAAACCTGAGGATGAGCGCACGATTTGTGAAAGCTTCGGAATTGCTGGCAGGCGTACGTTCAACAGGCTGAAAGACAGGGTTGATAATCCACGCAAGACCATGTTTGTCGATAGACCCTGTAATGGAAAACTTCGGGGGCTCACCTCACAAAGGCCGTTGTTGGCGCGGCTTTGCTGGTGTTCATTGGCTCGTAAGGTGTTCCTGGCCCGGATTGGCTATCCTGAGTACTGTGAGCGCTTTGTGTACTAGACATGTGAGCCAATTTGCCGGGTAATTGAAAACCAAAGTAACAATGGCGCTCGGAACGTTCGAGCGCCATTTGCGCTCACCCCCACATTCGTTTTGCGAGGTTTCTATCTTCGTAGCCGATTACGTTTACGTAAATACTTGTAGTTGAGAGGCTGGCATGGCCCAGCCATTTTTGCAGACGGGTGACAGGAATTTCCGACATGATGGCGTGTACACCCATGGAATGGCGAAGACCTCGCGCACAGGCATGAATGCCGCTGATCCCCGCCTCGGTCATGACTTTATTGATGAGCCTCCAGCCTGTGGTTCTGCTGAATGACCATATCCGGTTTGAGGCAGTCTCAGGATTTTGCTGTTGGTCGGAAATACTGTGGGTATGTTCAAGTCTTTCGATGAAACGTTGAGGCAAAGGGATTGGCCGAAAATGTGTGCCTTTGAGTTTACCGCGTTTTTTAGCGCTACGGATGATGACAAAACCATCATCGATCAGAATTTGATTAAATGTCATTGAAAGTGCCTCACAAGGCCTGCAACCAGTCCAAAAAATTACCTCCGCAAAAGAACGCTCTTTCGGCTCTGATAATACAGACAACGCTTTGTAAAATCGTTTGCGTTCTGTAGCTGTGAGATATTTACGCTCACCCGCTATCGAATAAAGGCTCATCTCCGGGTACACTGAAAAGTTGTTGTTCATGGCGGTCACTCCGATGTTCCCGCCGCATACAATGACTATCGCGGGAAACAGAATAGATATTTTTGTTTCAAGGCCTCATACCTCTCAATATTTCAATGGTTTGCATGTCAGCATATTATGCTTCTAACCACTAATTCTGGCAATAATAAGTATATTTCTGAGTGATTTCAAGTTGTGAAACAGTAATATCTATTCTGTTTCAGTAATGAATTTATATTTTTTGGGAGTGTTGCTCGATCTCATCGAGATATATTAATTAAATACGCAATAATTCTTTATGCAATTTTGAGTATATGCACGCCCGCGCATGCAGGGCAGAATGTAAAAACCAGCGAGTTCCTGAAACTGGATTATGAATCGCAGGACTACTTTTTTGGATCAACAATCTGGACCGCAGCCGTTATTGCCACTCAAATTCGACAGGATTTGGCAAATTGTATTGCTGACTGGTACACAAATGATCCCGCCATTATCAAAGAACGCAATGCTGAAATTCTGCGCATTATGAAGGGCCTTCCAGATAGCTATCCCAGTGGCATCGTTGTGGCTGTATTGCAAAAAAACTGCGGAAAATTTGGAAAATAGCTATAAAACAGGAACAATGTTGGCCGTTCTGATTGCATCCAGATTGTTGCCTGAACGCACAACAGGAGCTGAAGGAGAGAAGGTTGAATTTAGTTTGTCGCTCAACACGTCTAACTGTTCGCTGATAACCTTACTTTCGTCCTTGAGAGCATTCAACTCATCCATCGAATGCGGTGGGTCATCATTCTCAGCTGTATCAGCAATTTCACCCAATCGCAGTCCCATTGTCTCGGTGGTCGTTTGCATTTCCAAAAGAAATTGCAAATTGTTGAGCCTCCCCAAATGGCTTTCTCGGGGTTCGGTACCTTCCCAATTAATTCCGGTGGTGACTGCGTCATCAACACGCTCGTTGTTGATTGTCCATGCAAAACCATCTTTGTCGAGATGCGCCTTGCGACCATCCGGCAATGTCACTGCATTTGCGATGCTTTGATTAAGGTCCTGCTTTGCGGTCTCAATCACCTGATCAAGGCGTTCCTGAAACGAAAGGAGTTTGACTTGTGCCTTGCGGGTCTCTTCATACGTGGAATGATAGAGCGTCGCATATGCGGGACTGTTGAGAAGTAACCATTGCGACGCCGAGATCGTACTTGATGAGCGGTTCTGTCCGGTTTTAC
>JAESRR010000252.1 GCA_016764535.1 Cohaesibacteraceae bacterium
GACGACCGTTATTGAACCGATTAAAACCCGGGATCACACAGAAAATATGTTGCGTGGGTTTGGCGCTGATTTTGAAGAAAAGACCGGCGATGACGGTGAAAGAATACTCAAAATAGCTGGCCTGTGCCGCCTTACGGCTCAGCACATTCAGGTGCCCGGTGATCCAAGTTCGGCGGCATTTCCCATCGTCGCTGCCTTGTTGGTTCCCGGATCTGAAATTACTTTGAAAAATATCCTTTTAAATGAAACCAGAACAGGGTTGATCAAAACCCTTCTGGAGATGGGTGCCGATATCACCATATTGAACGAAACCGTATCCGGTGGTGAATCAATTGGCGATATCTGTGTCAAACATTCTGAATTGCATGGTGTTGAAGTTCCTGCTGATCGCGCACCATCCATGATAGACGAATATCCGGTTCTCGCCGTTGCTGCTGCTTTTGCCAAAGGTGAAACAATTATGCACGGCTTGCAGGAATTACGGGTTAAGGAATCAGACCGTCTTGCAGCAGTTGCAGCGGGGTTGAAAGCAAACGGCATCGACCACACAGAGGGCAATGCAAGCCTGACAGTTCGCGGCTCAAAATCAGTACCWGGCGGYGGAAYGGTWAGCACYCATMTGGATCACCGYATCGCCATGAGCTTCCTGTGYCTTGGCTTTGCCAGTGACARGCCGGTTACAGTTGAYGAYGGMAATGTGATTGCTTCCAGTTTYCCCGARTTYGAAWCCCTGATGACAAGTCTTGGTGCAACCCTCRTCGAAGCAGAGGTAYCTGCCGMATGATTATTGCAATTGACGGACCGGCRGCATCCGGCAARGGMACATTGTCCAGACGCCTYGCCGACTGGTATCACATCCCGCACCTGGACACCGGTCTCACATTTCGCGCTGTCGCCAAATCCATGCTTGATGCTGCGATCCCTCTTGACGATGAAACACAGGCTGCAAAAGCAGCGAGGAACGTCGATTTGTCCCGCCTCGACAAAGCTGTTCTGTCAGACCACGCTATTGGAGAAGCAGCTTCGCGCATTGCGGTGATGCCTGGAGTTCGCAAGGCTTTACTGGATATACAACGAAAATTTGCAAATCAACCGGGTGGGGCTGTTCTCGACGGTCGCGATATCGGGACTGTTGTATGTCCGGAGGCTGACGCCAAGCTCTATGTTACAGCCAGTCCGGTTGCCCGGGCGCGGCGCCGTACAGACGAAATCACTGAACGCGGCGGGACAGCCAGTTTTAATACTATTCTGGAAGATGTGCGTAAAAGAGACGAACGTGACAGCTCCAGAAATGTGGCACCGTTGCGCCCTGCTGAAGATGCGCACTTGCTTGATACGACAGAATTGGATATAGAAACCGCATTCCAGGAAGCTGTCGATCTTATTGAGCGCGCTTTAAAGAGCWAGCWTTRATGTCGGGATTATAGCAGGCCCGTCGATATCCAATGGAATTCATACTGTTTTTCGCTGTTTCGTAGCGCCGGACCGTTCTTTTTAGGACGGGTTCTGAAATAGAACGATGGTGGAAATGCAGTTTTTTAACACAAACCACGGCGCCGGGTCACCTGACCCACAGGAGCATTTATGACTGTTGCTACTCCTTCTGTAGAAGATTTTGCTGCCCTCCTTGAAGAATCATTTGCCGTCTCCGACGTCATGGAAGGTACCGTTGTTAAGGGTATCGTTATCGCGATCGAAAAAGATCTCGCGGTTATTGATGTTGGTCTCAAGGTTGAAGGCCGTGTTGCCCTTAAAGAATTTGGTATTCGGGGCAARGACGAAGAAAACAAATTGCCKATTGGCAGTGAAGTTGAAGTTTATCTTGAGCGCGTTGAAAACGCTGCTGGCGAGGCCGTCTTGTCTCGCGAGAAAGCTCGCCGTGAAGAAAGCTGGATTCGTCTTGAAAAAGCGTTCGAAGCCGGTGAAAAAGTTCAGGGCCAGATCTTYAATCAGGTCAAAGGTGGTTTCACTGTTGATCTGGAAGGTGCCGTTGCCTTCCTGCCACGTTCACAGGTAGATATCCGTCCGGTACGTGATGTAACGCCAATGATGCACACACCACAGCCTTTCCAGATTCTCAAAATGGACAAACGTCGTGGCAACATTGTTGTATCACGCCGCGTTGTTCTTGAAGAAACCCGTGCCGAACAGCGTTCCGAACTGGTCCAGAGCCTTGAAGAAGGCCAGACAGTTGAAGGTATTGTCAAAAATATCACTGATTATGGCGCATTCGTCGATCTTGGTGGTATTGATGGACTGCTGCATGTGACTGATATTGCATGGCGTCGYATCAACCATCCTTCYGAAGTTCTGACAATCGGCGAAACTGTTAACGTTCAGATCGTCCGGGTTAATCAGGAAACACACCGTATCAGCCTTGGCATGAAACAGCTGGAAGCTGATCCATGGGAAGGTATTGAAGCAAAATATCCTCTTGATTCCAAATTCACCGGTCGTGTWACGAACATCACCGATTACGGCGCATTTGTAGAGCTTGAAGCAGGCATTGAAGGGCTCATTCACGTTTCTGAAATGTCCTGGACCAAGAAAAACATCCACCCTGGCAAAATTGTTTCCACTTCACAGGAAGTCGAAGTTGTTGTGCTTGAGGTTGATCCGGTTAAACGCCGCATTTCACTTGGTCTGAAACAGACTCTTGCCAACCCGTGGCTGGTGTTTGCTGAAACACAGGAAAAAGGCGCTGTTGTTGAAGGTGAAGTTAAAAACAAAACCGAATTTGGTTTGTTTATTGGCCTTGAAGGCGACGTCGATGGCATGGTTCATCTGTCTGATCTTGACTGGAACCGTCCAGGCGAACAGGCAATCGAGGAATTCAACAAGGGCGACSTRGTCAAAGCTGTTGTGCTTGATGTAGATGTTGAGAAGGAACGTATTTCCCTCGGCATTAAACAACTCGAAGGTGATCCGTTTGAAGCAGCTGCCGGTGATATTCGTCGTGGCGCAATCGTCACTTGCGAAATCACAGCAGTGAACGAAAATGGCCTTGAAGTATCGATCAAGGAAACAGACCTCTCGGCATTCATTCGCCGCGCTGATCTTAGCCGCGATCGTTCAGATCAACGTGCTGAACGTTTTGCTGTTGGCGAAACAATCGATGCACGTGTTACCCAGTTCGATAAAAAGAACCGCAAGGTCTCTCTTTCAATCAAGGCACTTCAAATTGCCGAAGAGAAAGAAGCCGTCAAACAATATGGTTCTTCCAATTCCGGGGCGTCACTTGGCGATATCCTTGGAGCGGCTCTGAACAGTGGTCAGGATGCAAATCCGGACGACTAGATCGTTTTGATATCAAATTGAGAGGGCCCGGCAGCATTCGCTCCGGGCCCTTTTTTTATCAAGCAACTTGCTGGCTGAAACCAATCCGGTGCGTGAACTAAAAGATCTCGATGTTATCTATCAGACGTGCTCGACCCAATTTTGCTGCGGCCAGAATTACGAGGCCACCATCCGTTATTGTCGCAGGTAAAAGAGTTTGTCGGTTACAAACAGAAAAATATTCAGGAATGAACCCCCGATCGGCGAGATCCTTCATGTGATGTTGTGAAAGTTCGGCAAAATCGGTATCTCCATTTTCTATAGCCGATTTTGCATCCCGCAATGCCGCACGCAATCCCGGTGCTGTTAGATTTTCAGCATCCGTCAAATAGCCGTTACGTGAAGATAGCGCTAACCCTTCGGAGGACCGGACAGTTTCAACTTCAAGCAATTTAACCGGCATGGAAAGATCATTGATCATTTGCCGAATAACAGCAATTTGCTGATAATCCTTCTTGCCGAAGGCCGCAATATCCGGCGAAACGATTCCGAACAATTTTGCGACAACCGTGGCTACACCTCTAAAATGCCCTGGGCGCGACGCGCCACAGTGCAGCGTTGATAGCCCCGGAACCTCGACAACTGTCTGCATTGACTTATCTTCCGGATAYATTTCTGCATTTGAAGGGGCAAACAGAAAATCAACTCCGGCATCAGACAACAATTTCTGATCCGCCTGAAGCGTGCGGGGATAAGCACCAAGATCTTCGTTTTCTCCAAACTGCATGGGATTGACGAAAATACTGGCCACCAGAATATCGACAACGGCTCTACACTTCAACGCAAGTTCCAAATGGCCCTTGTGCAGATTTCCCATTGTCGGGACAAGCCCGATGGTTAATCCCCTGCGCTTGCCATCCGCCACAGTGTTACGGACATCCAGAATCGTTTTAAGCAATTTCATGTTCGTATTCCTGGCCGGTAACTGTGTTCGGGTGCCGGGTAGATTCCCGATTCGACATCTTTGCGAAACGCAATAAAAGCTGCGCGGACTGAACCCGCATTCTCGAGGAAATTTTTAACAAAACGTGGTTTGGGTCCATCGCCAAGACCAAGCATATCGTGCATGACCAGCACCTGGGCATCTGTGTCAGGGCCCGCACCAATGCCGATAACAGGGATTGTTAGTTCACTGGCAAGTCTCGCCCCAAGCGATGCCGGGACACACTCGACTACCAGCATCGACGCACCTGCATCCTGCAACCTGATTGCATCCTCGAGGATCAATTTCGCCCCGGGTTCGGTTTTACCCTGCATCCTGAACCCGCCCAGAGATATTGCAGTTTGCGGCGTCAGACCCAGATGACCACAAACCGGAATGCCTCTTTCGGCCATTTGTTCAATTGTCGGGATGAGCCAGGAACCGCCTTCCAGCTTGATAATTGAAGCCCCGTTTCTCATAAGATCCGCTGCACTGGATATCGCGTCCACCGGTGTTGGATAACTCATGAATGGAAGATCTGCCATGACAAGCGCGCGCTCCACACCACGACAAACAGCTTTTGTGTGATAACACATGTCCCGCAGGGTAACTGCAGTSGTGGCGTTTCTGCCCTGAACCACCATTCCAAGACTGTCCCCGACAAGAATCAGCGGTATGCCCGCTTCGTCCATCTCGCGTGAAAATCCTGCATCATAAGCGGTCAGGACCGCGAACTTTTTGGCGTTCTTTTTCATTTGCGAAAACGAATTCAGGGATATTACCGATGCTGTCATATATCTGTTTCCTGTTTTTCTGACGTAGGGGCTTATTGGCTTTTTTAACAACACGCAAGGTGGTCAAAAGAAAAATTGATTGAAATTCCATTCCCTGATTGCAAAGGCAAAAAACTACGCTCATAAGGTTGTACAAATCAAAGGCCAGGGTGTTTCATGCGATCTGAAATTGAAAATTTATTGCAACGTCGTCAACTACGACGAAAGATCACATTTTGGCGAATTCTGGCTTTTCTTCTGGTTTTGTTGAGTGTTGGAACTATTTTCGTTTTTTTGAGTAAACCTGGTTCAATTCTGGATTTTCAAAAAGATCATATTGCAAACTTTGCAATCGAGGGCATCATAACCGGGTCAGACCGACAGCTTGATTTGATCGACAGCATTGAAAATAATGACCACGCCAAAGCGGTGATTATTTCGATCAACTCTCCAGGTGGAACAACATCCGGCGGCGAAGCGCTTTATGAAGCAATACTGGAACTATCAAAGAAAAAACCTGTTGTCGTAAGCATGCAGGGAATTGCAACATCCGCCGGATATATGATTGCACTGCCGGCCGAACGGATATTCGCCAGACGTAACACCATCACTGGATCAATTGGTRTTTTATTTCAATATGCCGATGTATCGGTTCTTCTGGATAAAGTTGGAGTATCCATAAAGGCAGTGAAAAGCTCGCCAATGAAAGCCGAACCTTCACCATTTGGTCCTGCCAGCGCGGAATCCCTCGCGATGATTGAGCTGGCAATACGTGACAGCTATGAGTGGTTTGTATCAATTGTTGCAAAACACCGTCCGTTTGATCTTGAGGAAGCGAAAAAACTCGCCGATGGACGCATTTTAACCGGGCGGCAGGCGCTAGCGGTAAAACTGGTTGATCAAATTGGCGGCATTGAAATTGCTCGAAAATGGATTGCCGCAGAACATAATCTGGACAGCGACATACCAGTTCAAAAATGGGCACCAAAACCAGTCTCGGCGAATTTTCCTTTCGCCAAAACAGCTTTTTTTGATCTAATTCGTATTTTCACCGGAATTGAAGCAAATTCGGGACCGGTTGTGCTTGACGGCATGGTATCAGTTTGGCACGCTTCAACCACAATCAGGCCGTAAGTACCCGAGTCTAACGGGTGGGGGGATCCATGATCAAATCTGAACTGGTTCAGCGCATTGCCGAGCAAAATCCGCACCTTTATCAGCGTGATGTTGAACACATTGTAAATGCAATACTGGACGAGATCTCGGATGCCCTGGCGCGTGGCGACAGAGTGGAACTTCGTGGTTTCGGCGCGTTTTCCGTCAAAAACCGACCCGCCCGTACCGGCAGAAATCCCAGAACAGGCGAAAAAGTTTCTGTCGATGAAAAATACGTACCTTTTTTCAAAACCGGAAAAGAGATGCGTGTGAGATTGAATAGGGAAGACGCCTGAATACATAACCCCTGACTGGATTTGCCAGACAGGCGACTGATATCAAAACAGCCACTTGACAAACCGGTTGTCAACGTACCAATTCGGGGACTGTTCTGATTGAATTTCAGTCAACGAACCCCGGAGCGATGCAGTGGTTTTTGTTAAACGCCTGATATTTGTTTTGGTCTTTGTTCCATTTGGACTGGGACTTGTATCGCTTTCGGTGGCCAACAGACAGTTGGTTACTCTGGCACTGGATCCGTTTTCCCCGCAAAACCCTTCTATTTCAATCACCGTTCCACTTTTTATCTGCTTGTTCGTCACTTTGATAATCGGAATTGGGCTGGGCGGGATGGCATCCTGGCTCAAACAACATAAATGGCGTAAACAGGCTCGTTTGAAGAGATATGAGGCCGCACGCTGGCGGCACGAGGCTGACGAACAGCGTTCTGAAATTGACCAGTTGAAGCAAGTCTCGGCTCAACCTTTATTGTCCGGATCATCTGTTCCACAGGATCAAAAGACGAATGTAGGCTGACAGCCTTCACAGTTCACAATATATTTCGGGACCAGAGGTAGATATGCGTATTATTTCTTCGCAGGAAATCAATGATATACTAACCCCGATCAAATTGATTGAGACATTGCGAACTGCTTTCCAATCCGGAATAACCACTCCAAAACGGCATCATCACACGGTACCGTTTCCCGATGCTGCCGATGCAACATTATTGATAATGCCCGCATGGACGGACTTTGAGAAACAGGGCTCATCGCTCGGCGGATATGTTGGCGTAAAGCTCGTTTCGGTTTATCCAGATAATTCAAGCCGCTTTCAGAAACCGTCAATTTCGGGCGTCTATATGTTATTTGATGGCAAGGATGGAACCCCTGTTGCCTGCCTTGATGCATCAAGCCTAACCGTACAACGTACTGCTGCTGCATCTGCTCTTGCTGCTGACTATCTCGCCCGCAAAGATGCCAGTCGGCTTGTSATGGCTGGTGCAGGCGCWCTGTCTGCCTATYTGGTCAGRGCACATGTTGCTGTGCGACCTATCGAGCATATCACATTATGGAATCGCACCCGGCCAAAAGCCGAAGCTTTGGCCAAAGACCTTGCAGATCTTGGAATTGAAATTGTTGTCAGCGATGATTTGGCTGAACCATGCGAACAGGCAGATATAATATCCTGCGCGACCATGGCTCAAAACCCCATTATTCTTGGTGACTGGCTTAAACCCGGCGCACATCTTGATCTGGTGGGAGCATATCGCCCCGACATGCGGGAAACTGACGACGTTTGTGTTCTCAGATCAGATGTCTATGTCGATACCCGGACCGGAGCCCTGTCCGAGGGTGGAGACGTCGTACAGGCCATTGATGCAGGCATATTGTCCACAGAGCAGGTTTTGGGTGATCTGTTTGATCTGTGCAGGGGRACGGCCCCAGGTCGCAAGGAAAATGATGCAATCACTTTGTTCAAATCGGTCGGTACTGCTCTTGAAGACCTTGCGGCAGCGCAGCTCATTTATGAGCATTTACTGGACAAGTCACCATCATGATAGCATTCRCGTTTGAGGATCTTTTTGCAATATTTGAACCTGTCATTTCCCCGTCAAATGGAGATTTTTACTCATGGACGTAAAAATCTGCGGATTGTCCAGCGAAGATACAGTGCAGGCAGCGCTGGATGCCGGTGCGGATTGCATCGGGTTTGTTTTTTTTGAAAAAAGCCCTCGCAATATCAGCGAACTTCTGGCCTCCCGGCTTGCGACAAAAGTCAGGGGCAAGGCAAAAATTATCGCGCTGTGTGTTAACGCCACAGATGAAACATTGCTCTCGATTGCAAACAGTGTTCGCCCCGACGTTTTTCAATTGCATGGAAACGAAAGCCCACGACGTGTTATCAACGTACGCCAATTGGTTGACAGGCCGATCATGAAGGCACTTTCAATTCGTGACAGCGAAGATCTGGATCAAATTGCAGATTATGAGCCTGTAGTTGACTATTTTCTGTTTGATGCCAAACCTCCAAAAAACAGCGCTCTTCCTGGTGGAAATGGCGTGCCTTTCGACTGGAAATTAATTGAAAATCTTGACCTCGACCGTCCTTTCATGCTTTCGGGTGGTCTAAACCCTGTCAATGTGTCCGAGGCCGTTCGCCTGACAAGACCGGATGGTGTTGATGTATCATCAGGCGTTGAAAGTTCACCTGGCGTGAAAGATCCGGATCAGATCGCCCTGTTTATCGAGCAGGCAAGACAAGCTGCCGGTTAATCGATAGTTATATTGTAAAAAGGACTGAGCGCTATCATGCAGGATTCTCCCAATTCTTTCAAAACAGGCCCGGATCATCGCGGCTTTTTTGGTGATTATGGTGGCCGATTTGTGGCCGAGACACTGATGCCGCTCATTCTTGATCTGGAAACTGCSTATGAGAATGCAAAAAATGATCCCGAGTTTCACCGGCAAATGGTTGAGCTCGGAAAACATTATATCGGACGTCCCAGCCCATTGTATTTTGCAGAACGTCTGACTGAACATTTCGGTGGCGCGAAGATCTATTTCAAGCGGGATGAACTCAATCATACGGGCAGTCACAAGATCAACAATTGCATTGGTCAAATATTGCTTGCAAAACGAATGGGTAAAACACGCATCATCGCCGAGACAGGAGCTGGCCAACACGGTGTAGCAGCTGCCACTGTTTGTGCGCGCTTTGACTTTCCCTGCGAAGTTTATATGGGCGAAACCGATGTACAACGCCAAAGCCCGAATGTGTTTCGTATGAAACTATTGGGGGCGACTGTAAATTCGGTTACAGCGGGTGCCGGTACATTGAAAGACGCTATGAATGAAGCCCTTCGTGACTGGGTCACCAATGTTGATACTACCTATTACCTCATTGGCACAGCTGCAGGGCCTCACCCATATCCTACAATGGTTCGGGATTTCCAATCTGTAATCGGCACCGAGGTCAAAGAACAAATGCAGGAAGCTGAAGGTCGGTTGCCCGATGCTCTGGTGGCTTGCATCGGTGGTGGATCAAATGCGATTGGTCTGTTTCATCCGTTTCTTGACGATCATGATGTTCGCATTTGCGGAGTTGAAGCCGCCGGACACGGTCTTGATACCGAAGAGCATTGCGCGTCTCTGAATGGTGGGAAACCCGGGGTATTGCACGGCAATCGGACATATTTGCTTCAGAATGACGATGGCCAGATACTGGAAGGTCATTCAATTTCCGCCGGGCTGGACTATCCTGGCATTGGCCCCGAACATTCGTGGCTGAAGGATACAGGTCGGGTCGAATACACTTCCGCCACAGACAAAGAAGCGCTTGAAGCATTTCAACTTTGCTCGCGCCTTGAAGGTATAATCCCGGCTCTTGAACCAAGTCACGCTCTTGCCTATACAGGCAAACTGGCGAAGGAAATGCGCAAGGATGAAATCATAGTCATGAATATGTGTGGCCGTGGTGACAAGGATGTTTTCACTGTTGGTGCTCATTTAGGCGTGGAACTTTAGGATCTAGATTATGTCTCGAATTGATGCACGTTTTGCAGCACTTAAATCCGAAGGCCGACCAGCACTTATAACATTTTTGACTGCGGGCGATCCTGATGTAAAAACATCTCTGGAAATCATCAGGGCGCTGCCTGCCGCCGGTGCTGATATTATTGAACTGGGCATGCCTTTCTCCGATCCAATGGCAGAAGGCATCCCTATTCAGTTATCCAATCAACGTGCGCTTGCCGCCGGGCATACCATGGATAAAACGCTCCAGATGGTGCGGGATTTTCGTCAGGATGACAATGATACTCCAATAATACTTATGGGGTATTATAACCCGATCTTTTTCCGGGGGCCGGAAGCGTTTCTCGACGAAGCGAAATTAGCGGGCGTGGATGGTTTGATCATTGTGGATCTGCCTTGTGAAGCCGATGATGAATTGTGTATTCCAGCACTGAAAAAAGGGATCAATTTTATCCGGCTGGCCACACCCACAACAGATGAGAAACGATTGCCCGCGGTGCTCGCCAATACATCCGGTTTTGTGTATTACGTATCTATTACCGGGATTACCGGCGCAGCCGCGCCGGATGCCGATCGGGTCTCCAAGGCAGTAGACCGGATCAAGGATCACACAGATTTACCGGTTGTTGTTGGATTTGGTGTGAAAACACCGGAACAAGCTACTGAAATTGGTCGTAATTCAGATGGTGTTGTGGTTGGCTCTGTACTTGTTGAAGCTGTCAGAAACAGTCTTGACAGTGAAGGGCAGGCAACGCGTGAGACTGTAGGCGCGGTGAGCAAACWGGTTTCTGCTCTGGCCGGRGGKGTGCGTAAAGYYCACCTCAATGTCGCCAAATAGAATTTTTAGAACGGCATCATAATTGCTGCCGTTTCAAACAACAGGAAATAGTTCTGTGAGCTGGATTAACAACGTCGTTCGCCCCAAATTCCAGTCATTCCTCAATCGCAGGGATGTRCCGGAAAACCTCTGGATCAAATGTCCCGAAACCGGGGAAATGGTCTTTCACAGAGATTTGGAAGCAAACCAGTTTGTCGTYCCCAGTTCAAATTTCCACATGAAGATCCCGGCAAAAAGACGCCTCGAAAATTTCTTTGATGACGGCGCTTACGAAACCATTGAAATGCCGGAGGTGCCGCTTGATCCGCTGAAATTTCGCGACACAAAAAAATATGTCGACAAATTACGTGAYGCCCGGGTGAAAACAGGYCGGCAGGATGCCGTACTYGGMGGCACCGGAACAATTGAATCCCTGCCSGTCGTGGTSGCWGTTCAGGATTTYCARTTTATGGGCGGRTCTCTTGGAATGGCTGCRGGAGAAGCSCTGATTACCTGCATGCAACTKGCYGTCAAAAACAAAACACCTTTCATATTGTTTGCGGCCTCGGGTGGGGCSAGAATGCAGGAAGGCATTCTGTCTCTGATGCARATGCCRCGYACGACGGTYGCRGTGCAGGAATTRCGGGAAAACAAACTTCCMTACATTGTCATCCTTACCAATCCGACGACCGGTGGTGTGACGGCCTCTTACGCAATGCTTGGTGACRTTCATATTGCCGAACCWGGYGCACTWATCGGATTTGCSGGMCCGCGGGTGATYGAACAAACRATCCGCGAAAAACTACCGGAAGGTTTTCAAMGRGCTGAATTTYTACAAGAGCACGGWATGGTGGACATGGTCGTTCACCGGCACGAGATCAAAAGYACTGTTGCCAGATTATGCCGGTTCTTTACGCATGCCGAAAAACCTGCCGACATTTCGGMATCACCATCAGAARCACTTGCGGAGMCKGAAGAARCAGCCGTTGTGCCTGCTGAAACGACCGCARCGGCCGAAGATACAAYAGTATCCCCTGCWTAACARACGGATTATCACARATGACAACTTCTGAAGAGACATTGAATCGRCTGATGTCTCTTCACCCMAAAGTCATTGATCTTTCCCTGGARCGRATGCAAAGGCTTCTTGATTGCCTSGGSAAYCCGGAAAATTCCCTCCCTCCGGTTATCCATGTAGCGGGWACCAATGGCAAAGGCTCAACCTGCGCTTTTTTGCGCAGTATGCTGGAAGCCAACGGKGACAGTGTYCACGTTTATTCGTCTCCACATCTTGTCCGGTTTCATGAGCGTATTCGTTTGAGCGGCGCGCTCGTGAGCGAAKCCCAACTAGATGATGCCCTGAAYCGGGTTGAAACCGCCAATGCCGGTGCGGAAATAACATTCTTTGAAATCACSACRGTTGCAGCRATGGTACTATTTTCCGAACATKCTGCGGAYTATCTTGTACTTGAAGTRGGWTTGGGCGGGCGTCTTGATACAACAAATGTAATTCCCCGGGCTATCGCCAGCGTTATCACCCCGATTGCKGTTGATCATGAAGGATTCCTGGGTTCAGATATCAGCGGTATTGCACGTGAAAAAGCCGGGATATTCAAACGCCTGACACCCGCAATATGCGCAGAGCAAGCAGACAATGTCCGTGCGGTGCTTGAAGAGGAAGCAACAAAACTTGCTGTCCCGCTGGTAATAGGCGGACAGGACTGGAGTGTATTTGAAGAACGGGGCCGGATGGTGTTTCAGGATTTAACCGGTTTGCTCGATCTTAATTTACCAAGGATGACCGGCTATCATCAATTGACGAATGCTGGACTCGCTATCGCGACCTTACGCACATTGAACCCCGATTTCTCTTCAACAGCAATTCAGGCGGGGCTTGGAACAGTCTCATGGCCGGGGCGCATGCAACATTTGTCACATGGCAAACTTGTTGAACTGTTGCCTGCCAATGCGGAATTGTGGATCGATGGAGGTCATAATCCGCATGCGGGAACGGCTTTGGCTTCCACACTGGCTTCACTTGAGGAACGCGCACCTCGTCCTCTGGTAATGATATGTGGGATGCTTGATACCAAAAACCCGGCTGGCTATTTTATGGCATTCACCGGACTGGTGCATGACGCAATGACCGTTTCGATACAATCCAGTAATGCCGGGATTGACCCAATGACGCTTGCAAGTGCTGCTCGCGATGAAGGTATCCCTGCTGCCGCAATGCCAGATCTTATATCGGCACTTGAGCGCATTGCAACCACACACCGGGATCAATCACCTCGTGTGTTAATTTGCGGCTCGCTCTATCTGGCCGGAGAGGCCCTTGAGCTAAATGGCACATTGCCCGAGTGATGCCCGGCCCGAGTGATGCCCGTTGCAACATCCAGCCGTTCAGATCAAACAAATTTGGCCCGGCTTGAAATCAAACCAGGCCAATTCATCAACCAAATTTTGTCCGCGAATTAAACAGATTCGTTAATCCATTTGAGCAGATCACCCTTGGGGGCAGCACCAACTTTCATGGACACAGGTTCACCGCCCTTGAAAATCAGGAGAGTAGGAATTGAACGCACGCCAAACTTGGCTGCAGCTTCCGGATTTTCATCAATATTAAGTTTGGTAATCTTGACTTTTCCGTCCATCTCATTGGCTATTTCTTCAAGCGCCGGAGCAATCATTTTGCAGGGCCCACACCATTCGGCCCAAAAATCAACTACAACTATATCGGTGGAGCTTACAACTTCTGCATCGAATGTTGCATCGGTAACGGCGAGTGTTGCCATGTTCAACCTCATATTATTCGAGTAACGCTTATCGTCACTATCGTTGATGAGAACGTAGGTAGTGTGACACCCAAGGTCAAGGAACAGCTTTTTGATTTGACCCGGAATCACTGGTCAATTTATCAAGACTTTGATCAAGAAGAACCGCTTCAATTGGCATGAAACGGGGTACCGCAGTCCATAGCAGTGCTGTTTTTACCGTTACATCTGGAAAGATTTTTTCAACCAGATACCGGTATAAAGCCAACTGTGTGACGTAAGCTGGAGGGATATCCCGGGCACTGCGCGGTATATGTCGATTCGTTTTAAAATCGACCAATATGATTGATGTGTCGCTTAGAAAGACCCTGTCGACCTGGCCGGATATTTCTATCGGATTAGCACTCGTTTCAAGCACGCCCGAAAGACTGGCTTCCGCCAAACTTCCGCTGGCAAACACAGGAGCAAATTCCGGATCTTCCAACACCGAGAAACATTCTTTAACAAGCGCAGCCCGCTGGATTGATGTAAACCCGGGCTCTTTTGTTGTTACATAGTCCATGGCAGTTTGCCTGCGCAGGTCTAAAGGCAAACCCGGTATCATTTCGAATAGACGATGCAACAACAATCCCTTTTTGACCGGATCGATATCCAGGGTCGGCGAAACGATCTCAAACAGGTTTTCTGCAGCACGTCCGACAATCAGACCATCAACTCTGGAAGGGATAATTTGTCGGGGCCTGGGAAATGTAGTTTCAACCGGGCGATCAATCCAGTCAGGCAAACTCTGCATCCCGGATTCAATTCCCGATGATGAGGGATCAAATTCCACCGGTTTGGTTGTTTGCGGACCATACCAGACTTTGATTTCCGTTCCCGAAACAGGATCCGGTTCTCCGGTTGCAGCATCCCATAAAGCGTTACGAATGACAGAATACCAACAATCCTCGTCCGCCGGGCGCGAACCGTTTCTATAACCGCAGGATATTAATCTGTCGGCAGATCTGGTCATCGCAACATAAAGCAAACGAAGGTATTCAGCCCTGCCCTGCTCCCTGTGTCTTTCAATTGCATTATCCAGAATAGTTGGTCGAATAGATTTTGGAACAACCCAGGCCGGAATTCCCGCCGCTTCTGTATCACCGTCAGCGAGCAGTACAAAATCAGGATCATGTTGGGCGGATAATGGTGCGGAAGTGGAATCAACCAGAAATACAATCGGTTTTTCAAGTCCTTTGGCTCCATGAACAGTCATGACCTGAACTTCATTTGTTGTCAGATCTGCATCACGCTTGATATCCACCTTGCGCGCCCGCATCCATCCCAAAAAACCCTGAAGTGTTGGTGTATCAACCCGCTCATACGCAAGTGCCTGATTCAGGAACTCTGCCAAAATATCCAGTACCTGATTGCCCATTCGGGCAAAAAAACGTGCCCGGGAACCGTCGCGCATCAACACATTGGAAAAGAATTCAAATGGTGTCAAAAAATCTGCCTGACGACGCCAGTTATCGAGGCGCTGCAACGCTACGGTTATATCGGGGTCATCTGCGCTGGCTGCATGACGTCGTAATGCGGAATCAAGAACACCCTTACGATCAATCGCAATTCGATATAATTGTTCTTCCGATAATCCAATAAGTGGGCTCTTGAGGACGATTGCCAAAGACATGTCATCTTCGGGCAATAACATACAATCAGCCAGCGCCAGCAAATCCTCAACAGCAATATGATCCCCCAGCGCCAGTCTGTCTTCACCCGCAACAGGTATTCCCGCAGCCTTGAATGCCCGGTTCATAGCGGGTACAAAACCTGCCCGTTTTCGTACCAATACCAGTATGTCGCCTGGAATTACCGGTCTGCCTTTTCCTTCCAGAATTACCTTGTTGTCGATCCAGAAACTGACTGTAGCTGCAATGTGCTTTGCCAGCGCTGCAGGAGGGCTGGCTTGCGACATATGATCGAGAGGTGTATCCCAGTCCTCAATCTCGGGGATTTCCGAGGGTTCAAACAGAGGCCAGATTTCCACGCGCCCCGGATCTGTAATCCTGATGGCTTCGTGGATCGTGGGTTCTGCTTCTTCCCCCAGCGCATGATAATTTTGCGGAGCCTGGAAAACACGGTCTACAGCAGATAAAACAGCCGGAGTAGAACGAAATGACAGCATCAAATTTACACTGTCCCATTGTTGAGCCGCCTGTTCTGTTTTCTTTGCAAAATGTCGTCGCATCTCGGCAAATTTTCGAGGTTCGGCCCCCTGAAATGAATAAATGGATTGTTTCTCGTCACCGACCGCAAAAATGGTTCGGTCTACCAATCTGGCGGATGCACCGGTAAAAAACTCACTCGCCAGTTTTTCGACAATTTCCCACTGGCGGGGATTGGTATCCTGGGCTTCATCAACCAGAATATGATCTACCCCCTGATCCAGTTTATAGTGAACCCAGGCGGCGGCGTCAGATTGTGACAATAATTCTGCAGCCCGGACGATCAAATCGTCAAAATCAATAAGGCTTCGATCACGCTTTAATTTCTGAAAAACCAGGTTCATTTTTTCGGCTAACAATAGTAGCGCTCGGGTTAATGCCAGTGTATCCCGTCGTTTTTGTTTCTCGATCTGCTCAATTAATCTCTGTTGAAAATCACTCAACCAGGGTTCAAGCTCCGGCCACTTATTATGTATCTTGCGAGACGCAAAATACATGCTTTTCATCGGTTCCAGCTTACTTGTAAGAACTGATTTTGAAAGAATATCGAGATAATTGTGTTGAATATCTACGTGTGTGGCAGCCATCAATAAAGCAGCATGTTTTTGATCTCTTTTGCCACCCTCATACATGTCTTCAACGATGCGTCTTGCGGTCTCCTTGTCGAAAGTTCCTGAAAAACATTCAAGAACACCTGCCTTGTCGGACTCCAGACCGAAAATCCCGGCAAGTTTATCAGCGATCGCAGAAAAATTGTCCGGATCATTTCGGCTGCTGCAGGATCGCGCCGCGTCCCGGAAATCGCTACGTCTGAATAATATATATTTCAGTGCATCCCGAATACCACCATCGGATATCCGCTCAACGAGGAGATCAAGTGCCTGTTTTAGTTGATCATCCGGATCGTTCTGTAATCCTGACAACAAACGTCTTTCGGCCGTGGCCATCAATTCAGTTGTTAAATGATCATCCATCAGTTCAAAATGGGCCGGAGTATTGGCCTCAAATGGAAACTGATGCAACAAACGTTCCGCGAATGCGTGAATAGTTTGAATTTTTAATCCGCCGGGCGTTTCAAGAGCGTTGGCAAATAATTGTCGGGCGCGAATCCTCTTTTCTTTCGATGGTTTTGAACCTTCCAGCGCTTCAATCTCTGCATCCAGCACGATGTCTTCGATTGTTGCCCAACGCCCAAGTTCGTCAAACACCCGGTTTGCCATTTCTGCCGCTGCAGCTTTGGTAAAAGTCAGGCACAATATTTTTGATGGCGCTGAACCAGCCAGCAACAAACGAATAACCCGCCTCGATAACACATATGTTTTGCCGGAGCCGGCATTGGCAGATACCCACACAGATGCAACAGGATTTAGTGCACGCTTTTGTCGTTCAAGCGTATCGAGAGGAACTCTCATTCTGTTTCGTCCTCAAAGGCACCATGGGACCATTCCTTCACCCTCGCCAGGTGATCGGTCAGGCCGCTATATCCACCTTCAAACATAGGTCGCACTTTGGATTTGTAAGGTGTGCCCGGATCTGAAAACGTATCAATCAACGCCTCAAGTCGACCAATGACCTGATCAACAATACCGTCCGCATCGAAACCTGATTTTTTATCAATACCGGTTTTTACCTGCCCCGGTTTTGGGCCGCCGGACACTTGCACCCAATCCATTGCAGCAATTTTATGGCCCGATGGAATCGCAGAAAATCCTCCAGCCCTTGCGATTGCAGCTCCAAGTGCCAGTTGTGGAGCGAAACCAGGTAAAACCTGTCTTGCCGAGGGTGCTTGTCCGGTTTTGAAATCAACGATCGCGAGACCACCGTCATTTTGAATATCTATTCTGTCGGCCCGGCCTTTCAGGGTAAAGTTTATTTTGCGATAAAACCTGCAAGAGCCAGCAATTTCGCTGTTGCGCGATTGGATATTTTCATCTCTTCCTGCTTCCCACTCAAGAATATACCAATGCGCAAGTCTTTTGAACCTGGGCCACCAAAATGCCATGACTTCCGGATTATCTTCAAAAGTGCGAAAAGCAGATTTTCCTGTGTCAATCAGCACCTTCACTGCATCCTGGTCGTAGCTGCCCGTCCATGAAGTTGAAAAACTGTGCAGAATGTCATGGACCAACGATCCCCTTTGGGAACGCTCGGGAGCCATCGCAACGGGGTCCAACTCGCGCAATTTCAGGATGTGGCGCGCATAGATTGCGTACGGATCTCTTACCCATGTTTCAATTTCAGTAATTGAGAGCGTTGTGGGCCGCCTTGAAACAGGTGGTGTCGGACAAGGTGGAGACACCGTTTTGCTGTTCTGCCGAGAATCAACCTGCCGTGCATAATCCAGATATTGCTGTCCGCGATCGCGCAGACCGTTCATGATATTTTCGCCGGCTACTGCCTGCAAACGCCGCAACCAACGACTTGAAACCGAAGGTTCACCTCCCTGTTTTTGCGCCCTGGTGAGAACAACTTCGCGCGCTCCGAATGCCTGTGAAAAATCGTGTGCAGACAGACCAATGCGTCGTTCGGGTGCTTCCAGCCCCAGACCTGCCCGCATGGATCGGGATAACCAGGGGTCTGTTTTGGTATCTCCTGGCCATGTACCCTCGTTCAAGCCTGACAGGACCATGCAATCTGCCTGTAACAAGCGCGCCTCAATCGAGCCCCAGATCATGATCCGGTTGCGCCTTGTTGCAAGTGACCAGGTCACCGATGGTGCCAACAGAGTTGCAAGAAAAGGAACCAGTTGATCGGCGTTCAACATCAACCTGCCTGATGATTCATCGGAAAGCTGCCTAAGGAATGCCAGTAATTGCTCTCCTGCTCCAACACGATCGAGTTGACGTAATGAACCTGCTTCATCCCGTGTGATATTTTCAATAAGCGGTTGCAGCAGTTTGGCTATTTCAAATAACGAAGCCGATTGCAAATCGCCCAGCATTTCTCCCAAAGGACTGAAAATATCTTCAATGTTATCTATTAGCAGCCCGAGTTGATCGAACCGCAAATTCACTTCTTCCCCTTGTTCTTCAACCCTCGCATTGTTGATCGCAGTCCTGATGCTCCTGAAGCCTGGTTTCAGGCGCGGCCCCCTCAGAACTTTCAATTCAAAAAACCTGGCCATCGCACGGATATCAGCCACGGGTCGTTCAAAGGCGGCCAATGGATGTTTGAGAAGTGTCAATAATTTGACCGGGTCAATCCCTGAAACCAGCGTCTCAAGAGCCAATCGAAACAATACGACAGGTGGCGTTTCCAGCAAGGGTGTACCGGCCGATGTATCAACTTCAATTCCCCAGCGCCGCAACTCGGTGGTCACCCGGCGTGCAAGAATACGGTCAGTTGTGACAAGAGCCGCTGTCTTGTCCGGATCTTCAACCGCTTCGCGCAAACAAATCGCAATGGCGAGCGCCTCTTCCTGTTCGCTCTCTGCTTCGATCAGGCAGACATTTTGTAGTAAATCCGGTTCCGGGGCAGTCCCGGCATTCCAAAGATGGGTTTGCTCCGCCGGTCGCATGGCACTTGACAGCAATTCAAGACGGGCCTTTCTTTGTTTCGGCACTTCACCCAGCTTGCGAACATCCACGCGCGTGATGTTTAATCGTTCCAATAATTGTTTTAGCCCAAACTGGGGATGGCCCATGACCCCCTGGTCCATGGCACTGTTGAATGACCCTATTGCCTCCCAGCTTTCGGGATCGAGTGAAAAATCCAGACCAGGCAATACCAATGCTCCATCGGGAGCTGAAGCGACAGCTCCCAGCACTGCAGCCGAAGCCGGGATCGATCCCGTAGATCCCGCTGCAATTATTGGACCGGCCTTACCTGATTTGATGCGATTGACTTCACGTTCCAGCACGATATTGCGGCGTGCGACCGGGTCCATAAGACCTCGTTCAACCAGGAATTCCGGCCAGTGTTCAACAATGATACGAAGGAATGCGAGGGTCATTTGCCAGTAACCGCCATATTCATCCGGCACCAGGTTTTCCAACCCCTCCCAACCAACGCCCTCTCGCTGAACCGCATCCATAAGGGACAATAGATCCCGGGCGAGACTTGTCGCGTCAGCGGGTGTTGCAGATACCAGTAATGATTCCGCCGCCTCAAGACCCAATGCGGAATGTCCGATCGATCGTGCCCAATTGAGCACCAGATCAGTCATAATCAGCTGGCGCTCCAGAGGCGGAATTGCTGCGGGAACATCCAGAGCATCTGCGGGTTCAACTATTTCAAGCCCGGGATCAAACAAATGGAAATCCTCTTCAGCGTCCTGAAGAGGTAGTATTGCTGGTAAAAATCCAGCGATCTGGCCCCGATTTTCCCGTTCAATGACAAAACACTGGCGCAAGGCTCGCGCAGTTCGTTGATTGGGAACAAGTATTGTCAGCCGGGCCAGTGCAAATGGATCAGTTTGACAATTTACGTTGGCGAGCAACTTGCCTGACACGATACAATCGACAAGTTCGGGTAAAAATCCACAACCTGCTTCGATAGAAAATACGTTCAAATGACGGGGATTTTCAATAGTCAATGACAACATCCCCCAGCCGCATTAAACGGCGCTGTCCTGCAGTGTTTGTTCTGCAATTCCGATAGCGGCAGGCGTGCCTACATTTACAAATATGCCATCCATGGACAAGCCAAACAGCCGTTTGTTGGCAATTGCACGGTCAAATATTACGTTCAGAGAAAATGAACCCTCAGGGGTATCATTAAATACGCCTGGATTGAGAATGGCCACCCCGGCGTAAATCCAGGCTGACAATTTTTTCTCGCTTCTACGGCTTAGTCGACCTTCATTATCGATATCAAAATCGCCATGACCGGAAAAGCCACGAGCGTTTACTGTCGGAGATAACAATAACAGTGCATCCATTTGGGTATCATCCCAAAAATCCTCCAAACGAGAGAGACTTGAAGACGCACTTTCAATCCAGAATGTGTCAGTGTTGATGAGGAAAAAGGGTTGCCCGCCAAAATATGCGAGAGCTTTTTTTGTACCGCCCCCTGTTTCCAGAAGCATGTCCCGTTCATCGGAAATGACAATTTTTAAATCACTGCGTCGCAGAACATGATGCTCCACCAAATCAGCCAAATAATGCACATTGACAATCACCGACCGAACACCGGCAGCAGCAAGCCTGTCCAGTGCCCGGTTTACAAGGGTTTTTTTCCCAATCCGGATCAATGGCTTGGGTGTTGTGGCACTTATTGGTCGCATGCGCTTGCCCAAACCGGCGGCCAGGACCATTGCGCTGTCAATTTTTGCTTTTTGCTTCATGCTCTCATGTAATCGTTTTTGATTTGCTCACAGTCATTCTGGACCCTCGGGATTGAGATGTCATCCATTTGCCGGAATGTTCCTCGCATTTGCCGGAATGTTCCACGCATTTGCGCGAATATTCAACGCATTTACCCGGGTGTTCAACGCACCTGGCTGAGTATTCGACCAAAGAAACCAACAGTCAATTTGAATTCATAGAAACGCAACCGGTTCCAATACACCTGCCGCAATATATATCTGTGCAAGTCGCGATAATACCGGATGCTCCAGACCCGATTTCAAATAAGTTTGAACACGGGGAACATGGACAAGATACTCCCTGTTGCCGGTTTCTCTAAAAGCACGAACGAATGCACCCAGAATCTTGCTGTTACGTTGCACCGAGCAAATGGCAAGAGCGGTTCTAAAATCCTGTTCCCTGTCCGGCCCCCATTTTCGCATATCCATATAATAATTGTAGAGTTCAAACTCCATTGTACGGGGAATATCCACCCGGGCATCCTGCGCAAGAGAGGCAACATCATAGACGGATGGCCCGATCAAACTATCCTGGCTGTCAATCACGCCGATTTTTTGGGTTCCTGTTCTGTCCGGCAACCAGAATAAATTGGGTGCCTGGCAATCGCGCAATACAATAGTCCGTTCATATGTGTGCAATCGGGACAACAAATCCTTCCAGATTTTGGCAACTGCCGTTTTCTCAGAATGTGTCCAGTTCCGCTTGAGTGTCTCCGGGATCATCCATTGTTCAAATATTTCAAGCTCAACCAAAAACGCTATGGAATCATAATTTGGCAGTTGGAAATCTTCAGTAGTATTTTGCTTGGTACACGCCAGATATTTTTGGTGCAGGTTAGCAAGAAGTTCCATTGCAGCAAAGTATCGGGCTTTAACCGGAGCGCTGTCCTGATCAACAAGTGTTTGAAGGCCAAAGTCCTCGCTCAACATCAAACCGGATTTGATATCACTTGATGTCACAGCAGGGACATTTACGCCAAGTTTTGCCAACATTTGATTGGTGGCAATGACCTGATCAATCCGTGTGCTGCGTTTTGCCAGATCATCATAGGATTGTCCGTCGCGCAGGACCGGCATTTTGCGCTCAGGCATATCCATAAGGATCAGGGATGGTTTATCATCAGGTAAAATGCGCTCATATGATCGTGACGATAAATCACCCTGTATTTGTGTGCGCAGCGCATCTCCATAACCCGCCTTAACAAGAAAACCCTGGCGCTCTACAGACCTTTCCAGTCTCGCAAACCAGTCCATGTCCTCAAACCGGGCAGATATGATACGCTCCTCGAAATTTTCTCCATGTTCAAATGCCAGTGTCAAACGACTTTCAGGCAAATTTCCATCTGCATTCTCTGGCCACTCAACCAGAGAAACACCTTCGTGCAATGCATCCTCAAATCCCGTTTCCACCAGCTCGTCAGGATCTGAAATCCGGTACAAATCAAAATGTGCTGCATTCAAAACCGGAATTATGTAGGTCTGAACAATTGTAAAAGTAGGACTGGGAACTTCCAGAAACGGATCTCCGGCGAGCGCTCTTAGAAAATGTCGCGCAAAGAAACTTTTACCTGCACCCAGATCACCCTGAAGAGCAATACAATCACCCTTTCGCACAATCGCAGCAAAGATACCGGCCAGCCGGATGGTGTCCTGTTCGGACTTGCAAACCCATCTGAATGGGTCACGTGAATCGTGATCCATCTTCATGCCTTTCATGTACATGGTAACAGGAATAGCGCCCTATTCGGCTGCCTGGATAGAAATCTGTGGCCGAACAGGGAAACGGCACTCTGCGGTTGTTCCCTCGCCCTCTGCGGACTGGATAACAACAGAACCACCATGCAATTCAACGAGACTCTTTACAATTGAGAGCCCAAGCCCCGGACCGCGACGACTTCCACCAGCCGTTCTGCTTTCAAAGCGCCCAAAAGCATCCTTGACAAAATCGACCGGCATGCCGCAGCCATTATCCTTGATCCGGATAATAATCGAGTCAGCTTCGAGGAGGCCAATTATACGAATACTTGCACTGGGTTCGGAAAATGCGATTGCGTTTGATAACAAATTGAACAGTACCTGGCGGACGCGTTTGCCATCTGCAATCAGAGACGCAGCAGCTGGATTGATATCCGTTTGAATATTTAGTTTCCGCTCCGCTATCCGATCCTGGAGACCTTCTATTGCCCCGTCGATGGAAGCCTTCAGATCAACTTCTGCAAGTTGCAGATCCATCACTCCTGCATCAATGCTGGCCAGATCCAGAATGTCATTGATTATTGCAAGCAGAGCGGCACTGGAAGAAACAATATGGCCGGTATACTCGTGCTGCTTGTCGTTCAGATCACCAATAGCGCGGTCGTTTAGTAGTTCAGTAAAGCCTATGATGTTCGTCAGGGGAGATCGAAGTTCGTAGGAAACATGCTGAATAAACGCCATTTTGACATTGTCCGCGGTAACCAGAGCTTCGTTACGTTCAACCAGCAAGCGTTCAAATTTTACGGTGTCGGTTACATTCACAAATGTCACCATTGTGGCACCATCCGGCAAAGGCACAATTGCACAATCTACCACACTTGCATCAACCCGTTCAAGGCGTACGGCCATGGAACGGCGTTGCTCGGTAAGGCCTGTTATTGTGCCACTCATCCTGTCCCAGGTGTCATGGTCGGTTACCTGCGTGCGGCAATGTGCAAATACCGCCGAAACATGCGTGCCATCTTTCAATTGCTCTTCCGAACAACTCCAGATGCGGGCAAAAGCCGGGTTCACCAAACGTAATTTGCCATCACTGGCAAATACAGCAACACCTTCTTTTAAATGATCAAGTGTTTCGCCCTGTACACTTATCAACGCATTGTAGTTCTTTTCAAGGTTCAGCTGCTCGGTCACATTTTCGTATATATAGGTGACCCCGCCTTCGGGCTGTGGCGTTGCGACAACACGTAATGTCTGACCATCGGGCATATGCCACCAGTTTTCCGATGCTTCAATGAGTTGATAATTATTTTGAATCTGCTGCTTCCAGATTTTGTAATCTGCCTGTTCGGGCAGTTTTCGACTGGCGCGCAGTGAATCGAGTATTTCACCATCGGTCGGTTTTTGTTCGAGATAACGTGAAGCCAGTCCGAACAGATCCCTGTAGGCTTCATTGTGAAAGCGCAACTTCTTGTCTGGACCAAAAATCGCGACGGCGGTTGCAAGTTGATCCAGTGTTCGTGCGTGGAATTCACGCGCCCGCTCAAGAGACAATTGCGCTTCTTCTGTTGCACTGGCGTCAATCGCTATTCCAGCGCCACTTCCGTCTGTGTCAAATGTCTTCACATCCACAACATGACGCTTGCCAGAGATGATGGCCGGCGTACGAATTTCCCTGCGCCCGTTTCTACATTCAGTCGCCGAAAGAAGTTCCAGACCTTTCTGATCCAAAAGTTCATGCTGTTCGTCGATGACATGTTGTGTGTCTGCAGCATCCACTGCCCGGG
The DNA here is from genome assembly GCA_016764535.1 of Cohaesibacteraceae bacterium. Lineage (GTDB taxonomy): Bacteria > Pseudomonadota > Alphaproteobacteria > Rhizobiales > Cohaesibacteraceae > JAESRR01. The sequence continues at coordinate 24,587 of JAESRR010000252.1, forward strand.
CATATGCATTGTTTACCCAAGTGAGATTATGGGTGTCATCCCGCAACCAAACCGGCATTGGCAAGCCTTCCAGGAGCGTCCGGAACCCCTCTGCCTCCTTGCGCGCGTCCAATAATCCATGACGTAATTCTGCGTTCGCCAGTCTTTCGCCATTAAGCGGGCGGATGCACAAAAATACACTGCTGCCCGCTGTCCTGCCCACAATATCAACGTGCCCGCCATTTTGACATGCTGCTGTAATGGAAAATAATTCGCCACGCTGCCGTAAGCCCTGCACCGCCCTGTCCAGCCTGGCGGCCGGATCTGCCTCAAGCCAGGTGCCAAAGGCCAGAACTTCCACGTGTCTGACAGGAATATTTGCAATGTTGCCAATACAGGTTGGATTTTGGGTTGATCTGTCCCAGATGATCAGAAACTGATCATTTGCACTCATCAATGTCTCGGTGCGATCCAGCTCGGCTTTCAAATTTGATATTTCAAATGAAGAATCGGCTCGAAGGCGATCGACAGCGCGTCTTGAATGAACCCAGCCAACTGCGCTCAAAATACCAAAGGCGCCCGTGCCCAGTACAGCAGCTGTCAGTAACATGAAATTTGCGTCAAGCCTGTCGGGCATTAAAGCCATGACTGTTTGCGCGTGGGCCGTATCGATGAGATAGAAAACAGACAAGATTGCAGCAACAGACAGACGCGCAAAGCGTCTGAATCTTAATCTCCAACAATGTACCCGGTTCCGGGAAATTGCCGGCATGCTACACCCCTTTTGTTCAGGGCAAAAGGTACCGTTCCCCCAACATGCTATGCTGGTGGTCAGACATTTGCCCAAATGGCGCTGGCATTGACTAGGAAACAAGGAAGCGCCCGCATCTCGCTTCGTTCAAAATGGCCTCATATCAAACGAAACGAATCACCCCACTGTAGCGGCTAGCGGATTCGGGAAAAAGAGTCCCGGTAAAAAAAACAATAACCCGTCCACCAAAGATGAACGGGCTACTATATATGGTATATCGGATGTAATTAACTAGTAGCGATAGTGGTCCGGCTTGTATGGACCTTCCTGTTTTACATTAATATAGTCCGATTGTTCTTTTGTCAGGACTGTCAGTTTGACGCCCAGCTTGTCCAAATGCAGTCGTGCAACTTTTTCGTCAAGATATTTTGGCAGCACAAACACTTCATTTTTGTAGTCTTTATGATTGTCCCAAAGATCAATTTGCGCGAGAGTCTGGTTGGTAAATGAAGCCGACATCACAAAACTTGGATGTCCTGTAGCGCAACCCAGATTAACCAAACGACCTTCAGCCAGCAAAATTATCCGCTTTCCATCTGGAAATTCAACTTCGTCGACCTGTGGTTTAACATTGTGCCAGGCGAGATTTTTCAGAGCATTAACCTGAATTTCACTGTCGAAGTGACCGATATTACAAACAATAGCGCGATCTTTCATGGATCGCATGTGTTCAATTGTAATAACATCCTTGTTGCCGGTGGTTGTCACAAACAAATCACCATATGTGACTGCTTCATCCATGGTGGTAACTTCGTAACCCTCCATGGCTGCCTGCAAGGCACAAATCGGATCAATTTCGGTGACAACAACACGTGCACCCTGAGAGCGCAGCGATTCTGCAGAGCCCTTGCCAACATCACCGAAACCCGCGACGACGCAAATTTTTCCCGCTATCATGACATCCGTGGCGCGCTTGATCCCATCCACAAGGCTCTCGCGACAACCATATAGATTGTCAAATTTTGATTTGGTCACTGAATCATTGACGTTAATCGCAGGGAAAGGCAGTTCGCCTTTCTGGGCCAAATGATAAAGGCGATGGACACCGGTTGTTGTTTCTTCTGAAACGCCGAGGATACCGTCACGTATTTTTGTGAACCAGCCCGGGGTTGCTTTCGCACGTTTCAATATCTGTGCTTTTAAAACTTCTTCTTCTTCATTATCAGGGTTGGGGAGGAAATCCTCGCCTGCATCTGCCTTTGCACCCATGATAACATACATGGTCGCATCGCCACCATCATCAAGGATCAAATTGGGGCCTTCGCCATTTCCCCAATCAAAAATCCGGTCAACGTAATCCCAGTATTCAACCAGGCTTTCGCCTTTCACCGCGTAAACCGGTGTACCGGTTTCGGCAATGGCAGCTGCTGCATGATCCTGTGTGGAGAAAATATTACATGACGCCCAGCGGACTTCCGCGCCAAGAGCCTGCAATGTTTCAATCAGCACGGCGGTCTGGATAGTCATATGAAGTGAGCCAGTGATCCGCGCACCTTTCAGAACCTGTGCCGGGCCGTATTCTTCACGGGTTGCCATCAGTCCTGGCATTTCCGTTTCAGCAATTTTGATTTCCTTGCGGCCCCATTCAGCAAGGGACATGTCTTTCACAACATAGTCAGTCATTTCACTATCCTTTTCCCACCATGTGGTTTGATCGCAGATGCCACAGCATCCCGCCTCAATAATTCTTCTGATTGGTATTCTGATATTTTATAGCGCCAGAAATGAAATGTATCAATAAGGATATAAAGATTTCTTTATATTGTTTTATTGCTACACCGGCCACGATCATTTTCCGATCGCACACCAGAATTTCAATAATTTCCAGGCTTTTTGGTAATCGAATATAATTAAGAAACCAGGATGACGCGATTATTCGCTTTCACCGAATTTATCATTAACCAGGTCTTCCAACGCCTTGATCGCGTCCCCGGCCTCTTCGCCATCCACTGTGACCATGATCGAGCAACCAGGAGAAGCTGCGAGCATCATCAAGCCCATTATGGACGTACCACAAACGGTCTGGCCGCTTTTGCTGACTTCAACACTGGCATTAAACCGTTCGACACATTGCACAAATTTGGCCGATGCCCGGGCATGCAACCCGCGACGATTCTGAATCAACAATTCCCTGTTGAATGGAGGCTGTGCCATCAATGTCAGTCCTGTTCTTTTGGTTTGAGAACCTGACTCGCAACATTAATATATTTACGCCCGGCGCTTTTTGCCTCGGCAACAACATTTTCAAGATTATCATCAAGCCGGACACTGGCCAGTTTGATGAGCATGGGTAAATTAACACCGGCGATGACTTCGACTTTCGCATCTTCCATCAGGGATATCGCCAGATTGGAAGGCGTACCACCAAACATATCTGTCAGAAGAATAACCCCGGATCCGGAATTGACGGTATCAATGGCATCGGAAATATCTTTTCGCCGCTGCTCCATATCATCATCAGGCCCGATACATATGGTTTCAAAATTCTGCTGGGATCCGACAACATGTTCAAGTGCTGACCTGAATTCACTAGCCAGCTGACCATGCGTTACCAGAATTAGTCCAATCATTTTATGTCACCATTGTACCAGAGTTATCTCGCAACATTGCAAGAACCAGCAAGAATTCCATCATGAGCAAAGAGGTCACAATCGCAAGTCAAATTATTCAACCGCCACCGATGTTCCACCAACCACTTTCCCGCAATCTTTGAAAGACCATCATTACAGCCAAATCATTCCGGGCTTCCGGAACGGTCATCCTGAGCACAGATGTGCCAAACCTGTCTGTAAAATTGTCGTTACTTTCGGGAAGGCGCTTGTACAATTCATCGGTAGAAATGTCGACGACTAATCTGATTACCACATCTTTTTCAAATGGTATTGTCACAATTCCAACACCACGCATCTCGGCTTTCCCGGATATTTTTTGTGCCGGGCGGGCACACAACCTGTTGTTATTGGTTTCAAGATGACAATAGTCATCGCCAACCCAGCATCCCAGACGTCCCGACAAATTTGCATATTGAATAAGGGCAAAACCCAGTGTTGATTTGCCTGACCCGGAGGGCCCTGATATCAGAATTGCAGCTGCACCGACCAAAACCACACTGCAATGAACCGGATTATTCATGAAGCATCCCCTAGTCAGTCGGAAAGACAATACTGAAACGCGCACCCGCGATCTTACCAGTATCCGGATCAATCCGGTTTATTGCTGTAATAGTTCCGCCATGCGCTTCCACAATTTGTTTTGAAATTGAAAGTCCCAGACCGGAGTTTTGGCCAAATGCTTCCCCGTCCGGCCGGTCTGTGTAAAAACGTTCAAAAATACGTTCAATTTTTTCAGACCTGATTCCTGGTCCTGAATCGTCAATCTCCAGCAAGATTCTATCATTTTTGCGCGCGAGCCCAATTTTTACGAAACCACCATCAGGCGCAAACGAGCGAGCATTATCAATCAAATTGGATAATACCTGTGCGATTCTACTGTCTTTGCCATTCATAATAAAACCGGTGTCTTTGACGCCCTCGACATTCAGGGAGATCGTGATGTCCCGGTCTCTTGCAAGATCGTTCTGTATTTCGGTAATTACCAACACAACATCTTTTAAATCAAACGGTTCAGCCTCATCCCGTGCCAATTCGGCGTCTAATCGGGATGCATCGGAAATATCGGAAATCAACCGATCAAGGCGTTTGATGTCGTGCTGAATAACTTCCAAAAGACGGTTTTTATTCTCGTCAGTTCTGGCCAGCGGTAATGTTTCAACTGCCGAACGCAGAGATGTCAGCGGATTTTTAAGTTCATGTGCCACATCTGCGGCAAAGCGCTCATTTGCTTCGATACGATTGTAAAGCGTTTCGGTCATGCCACGTAACGCAGCAGACAGATGACCAATTTCGTCTGCTCTATCCGAGAAATCAGGAATTTCATGCCGCACTTTTACGCTTCTTTGCACGCGTTCTGCGGCGCTGGCCAATCGGCGCATGGGCCCTGCAATGGTGCTGGCCATCAAAATGGACAATATTGCGGCAACTGTTGCAGCAACAAGGGCGACACTCAGGATTGCATTTCGTTCTGCCTGGATAATTGAATCTATATCCCCGCCTTTGGTCGACAGGAGCAAAACTCCGGCGATGGTACGCTCCCGCAATACAGGAACTGCGACCATGACTATGATTTCACTTTGGGAATTCACCCGAACCACAGCACCTTCCTGCCCTTGCAGGGCGGCTGCAACCTCGGGATAGCGTTTGCCATTTTCTCCCGCTTTTTCAACATAAAGCGGCAGGTCCTTACGGCGGGACCACAATACCAGCTCGCGCCAGGTGCGAATGAACAATCCCGGTTTTTTGTTTCCCGGAGGAGACAGGCGATACCGCAGGACTTCACCGCGGGCATATATATGGCGGGAGTCCAGCACAGGAACTCCTTCCTTGTCATATATCCGTGCACGGGTTTTGGTCGGGGATATCAGTTCGGCGAGAATGGGGGCAACACGTTCAGGATCGATAGAAAACTCGAGCTCATCTTCCAGTGAATCGTAAGGTGAAACGCTTTCACCTGCCTGCAATTCCAGCAAACGTTCGGGATCAATTGTAATAATTCGGCTATCAATCGGGCTTGAAGACGCAATGGCAACGGCAATGATGCGACCCTGCGTTCTCAGTGCTTCGACTTTTGAGTCTATCAGTCCAACCTGGTTCTGGTTCAGGTACAATATTCCCAACACCAGAACTGTAAATGTCGACAGATTCAGGAACACAATCCGGCGTGTTAAACTGGATACAACAGACCTGCCAATGCGTCGCCCATACCGAATCCAGATACGTGGACGATTAAGCTTCCGGCGTTTGGTGTCCTCCAAAGACTGCTGTTTGCTGCTCAGTTTGACAGTTCCCGATTGTGCAAGCGTCCGCTCAGGACGCTTCCCTGAAGCGATAACCAATACCATACAGCGTTTCTATCATATCAAAATCTGTATCGGTCACCTTGAATTTTTTCCGCAATCGTTTGATATGACTGTCGATTGTGCGGTCATCTACATAAACTTGATCGTCATAAGCTGCATCCATCAGTGCGTTTCTGCTTTTTACAACACCCGGGCGCTGTGCCAGCGAGAGTAAAATCAAAAACTCGGTCACCGTCAGAGTTACCGGCTTGCCATTCCAGGTACATGTATGTCGCTCGGGATCCATACGTAATGACCCACGTTCAATCACGTCGCTGTCTTTGGATACAGGTCCAGCAGTTTCGCCGTCTGCCGATCTTGGCTGACTGCGTCGCAAAACGGCACGGACGCGCTCCACCAGAAGTCGCTGGGAGAATGGTTTGCGAATAAAATCATCCGCTCCCATTTTTAATCCAAACAGTTCATCAATTTCATCGTCTTTGGACGTCAGAAATATTACCGGAACATCCGACTTCTGGCGAAGTCGGCGGAGTAATTCCATTCCATCCATACGTGGCATTTTGATATCCAGCACTGCAACATCAGGAGGACTATGTGTAAGTCCTTCAAGACCGGAAGCGCCGTCAGTATATGTTTGAACCTGATAGCCTTCTGCCTCAAGCGCAATAGACACAGACGTCAAAATGTTGCGATCGTCATCAACCAGTGCAACTGTCGGCATTACAGTACTCCTCAATAGAACCTTACACATCATGCCAGATGGTGCGCGTATTAAGCTGTTACAATGCTCCTGAACCGACAAAGGTGCGGAAATGTGGCAGCGCCACTCCAAATGTACATTAACACACACAAACCGGAGAACCCTGTGCAATAAAGGCAATTTACTTAACCCTGTTACAGCATAGCTGGTTACACTCCGACAACAATTGGGATGAGGAATATCATGACAGAAGAAACACTGGCTCATTCCGCCCGAACACTGCTTAGAACCGCACGCAGTGCAACACTTGCAACGCTGGATAAAACCGGCGGACCGTTTGCCTCGTTTGTTACGCTTGCAAACGACTTTGATGGCTCTCCTGTGCTGCTGTTGTCCGACCTTGCCATACACACGCAAAATCTCAAAAGTGACCGGCGCGCATCCCTGATGATCAGCGATGGAGCAGGGCGCACGCCGCTTGAAGGCGCCCGTATTACCCTTGTCGGCGATCTTGAAATAACGCAGAATCAGGTTCATCGGGACCGCTTCCTGGCACGGCACCGTGACGCCGCTTCATATGCGACGTTTCAGGATTTTAATTTTTACCGGTTTGCCGTTCGTGGATTGCACCTGGTTGCAGGCTTTGGAAAAATTACCCAGTTTGAACCCGGCGAGATTTTGACCGACTGCAGTAAAGCGAGCGAAGTTACCGGTGCAGGCAGTTCCATTGCCGATCACATCAACACAGACCATCCGGATTTCTCCAGTCTGATTGCAGAATCATTGATGGGAGAGGCTCCGGGAAAATGGCGGGCAGAAGGTTGCGATCCCGATGGAATTGATTTCCGTAACGGCGGGCAAACAATCCGGTACTGGTTCTCCCAACCCGTCCAAACATTGCTGGATGTGCGCAAAGTGATGAAAAACCTTGCGGAAACAGCGAGAAATCCATCCGGTAAGCGCGCATAAAGCGATGCTTGTGCGACAAAACGCCCCACCATGACAATGGAGTGAACATAAACCATGTTGGAGACTTTTGATCAGCTTGCAGGTGACATTCTGCTGGACTAGTGTGACAACAGCACAACAAAGAGCAGTTAAACTGCCGTATTTACAAACTGCCGCAGGCTTTCAGCGGCGCCGGATAAGTCGAAAATCGACACCGGAGCGACAAGGTCAGTCAGACGTCTCAAGGGGCTAAATACGTGTTGGAAACGGGTACACGAAATCCCGCTCAGGGTGCCGATGCATCAGGGCTGGTAAATCTTTCGGCTATTCACTGGAATTTACAAGAGCCAAAACTATACGAAGAAAGCCTCAAAAGAGGTGAAGCAGAACTGGTAGCCGGCGGCGCTCTATCGGTCGACACCGGTACACATACCGGTCGTTCTGCAAAAGACAAATTTATCCTTCGCGATGAAACCACTGAAGAAACTGTCTGGTGGGACATTAACAAGGAAATGAGTCAGGCAAATTTTGATGTTCTGCATGAAGATTTTCTTGAACATGCAAAGGGTCGCGAACTGTTTGTTCAGGACCTGTATGGAGGTGCTGATCCGGCATACCGCCTGCCAACCCGCGTGTTCACCGAATATGCATGGCATTCATTGTTCATTCGCAATTTGATGCTGCGCCCCGCACTTGAAGAATTGCATTCATTTGTTGCAGATATGACGATTATTGATCTTCCCAGTTTCAAAGCCAATCCAAAAAGGCATGGCTGCCGGACTGAAACTGTAATTGCCTGCGATTTTACCCGTAAAATTGTGCTCATTGGCGGCACTTCCTATGCCGGTGAAATGAAGAAATCCGTCTTTTCAATGTTGAATTTCCTTCTTCCGGCAAAGAAGGTCATGCCGATGCATTGTTCGGCAAATGTGAACGATGAAGACGGTACGGCAGTATTTTTTGGACTGTCCGGCACCGGCAAAACCACATTGTCTGCAGATCCGTCGCGCACGTTAATTGGCGATGACGAGCATGGCTGGGGCGAAGACGGTATATTTAATTTTGAAGGTGGATGTTACGCCAAGACCATAAAACTTTCCCGCGAAGCCGAACCCGAGATTTATGCAACAACAGAGCGATTTGGCACTGTTCTGGAAAATGTTGTTCTGGACCCCGAAACCCGTATTCCAGACTTCAATGACAGCAGGAAAACCGAGAATACGCGTTGCGCCTACCCGATCCACTTTATCCCGAATGCCAGCGAAACAGGCCGGGCGTCGCATCCCAAAAACATCATCATGCTGACTGCCGATGCTTTTGGTGTCATGCCCCCTATTGCTAGACTGACCCCGGCTCAGGCCATGTACCATTTTCTGTCTGGCTACACCGCAAAAGTTGCCGGAACTGAAAAAGGCGTGACCGAGCCGCAAGCTACATTTTCCACCTGTTTTGGCGCACCCTTTATGCCGCGCCATCCTTCCGAGTATGGAAATCTGTTGCGTGAACTCATCGCAAAACATGATGTTGATTGCTGGCTGGTCAATACCGGCTGGACAGGCGGAGCCTACGGTACCGGTTCACGCATGCCAATTCAGGCAACCCGTGCGCTGCTACAAGCCGCGCTAAGTGGTGCACTCAAGGATGCCGATTTCCGAAATGATACTATTTTTGGATTTGATGTACCAAGAGAAGTTGACGGTGTCGTCACCCAGATACTGAACCCAAGGGATACCTGGTCGGACAAGGATGCATTTGATGCGCAAGCCCGCAAGCTTGCCGGAATGTTTGTCGAGAACTTTGCGATCTACGTTCCATATGTCGATGAAGCTGTGTTAAACGCCGCACCCAAAGGGCTAAAAATAATCGCAGCCTGATTGCAGGTAATTATTCACCAAAGGGCCCGTTTTACGCGGGCCCTTTTTTGTTACGCACATCTTCAGGTAACAATCACCGAGCCACGACGGGTTACCACAATTGTGTGCTCAAACTGTGCAGTGAAATATTGTGGTTCAGTTAGCAGTTCCCAGGGGCCTTCTCCCTCATCAGCAAACGTTCCACCGGTAGAGATAAATGGTTCGATTGTGACCACTTGCCCGTCTTCAAAACGTCGCGGGTCGTTCTTTTGATATATCCCCGGTATGTCGGGCTTCTCATGAATTGATCTACCGACGCCGTGACTGGCGAGATTTTCAATAACCGTAAAACCAGTCTTGCGCGCATCTTTTTCGAAAATTCGCCCTACACAATTTAGTAATTCGCCTGCCTTGATACGGCGTATTGCCCGGTCCCGCGCCTTGCGGGTCGTGGAACACAAATGATGCAATAGCGGACTAACCGGAGGCACAACAAAGGATGCGCCTGCATCAGTATAAAATCCGTCCTTGTGTGCAGATACATCGATGTTCACAAGATCACCGGCCTTGATGATGGTATCAGACGGTATACCGTGGGCCACAACAGGATTGATGGAGATACAGGTTGCACCGGGAAAATCATATACGCACTCGGGGGCTGAAACAGATCCCTCTTTATCAAGTACATTTCGTCCAATTTGATCAAGTTCCAGCGTTGTAATTCCTGGCTCCAGTGCACTAGCCATCGTCTCGATTGCAAGCCGCACTATACGACCGCTTTTTTTTAGTCCATCCAAATCTGCTTCGCTGGAAACGATCAATCTTCCATTCCTTCAGGTATCAATGCTCGATGCCGGATTTGTTTAGCTGAAACAGGTTGCCAATTGGAATCTATTACCCGAAAATCGCGGCTTCGACATTTTAATTGGCARGCAAACACGATAGGGTGGGATTTCTTCCCATCCTTTTTGCTGGAGTTGCGCATGTGCCGCTGGGCCGCCTATACCGGACAATCSATATATCTGGAACAACTCATTGCCGAGCCCGAGCATTCTCTCATCCATCAAAGTTTACATGCCGAAGAAGCCAAAACCGAAACAAACGGTGATGGATTTGGCATAGGCTGGTACAGCGACCGGGAATATCCTGGTTYGTACAGGGAAGTTCTGCCAGCCTGGAATGACGAAAACCTGCGGCATTTATCCCGCCACATTTCCAGCTCTCTGTTTTTTGCCCATGTTCGTGCATCGACGGGCACAGCGACCAACAGAACAAACTGCCATCCTTTTTCGAATGATCAGTGGCTGTTCATGCATAATGGTCAGATTGGCGGATACAAACGTGTACGTAGAAAACTGGAATCCTTAYTGCCGGATTCACTTTATGAAAATCGTCTCGGCMCCACAGATTCCGAGTTRATTTTTTTGCTTGCTGTGCACTTTGATATAGAAAAATGCCCAATTACAGCGATGAGCAAGGCTTTATCGATTACCGTCCAGGCAATGCATGAAGCAGGCATCAAACAGCCGTTGCGATTTACATCCTGCCTTAGTGATGGTGAAACCATTTATGGTTTTCGGAGTTCGACGGACCTGACGCCGCCAACACTGTATTATCGTCAGAAAGACAATGGAGATACGATCCTGGTATCCGAACCTCTGGACCGCCAGTCAGATTATTGGCAGATCGTGCCATCCCATCATGTGTTAATTGCATCGAAAAACGGATGCGAGGTTCGCCCGTTTAGTATCGCAACTCATGAATAGACATGTTGGCGTCGCGGGTTGTGGCCGCATGGGCCTCCCGATGGCCCGATCCCTGCGAGCTGCCGGGTTTCATGTATCGGGATATGACATTCGCYCCSSCGKTGAGTTTGGMGATTTTGCTGACWGCATGGTCCCGGACGCSCARAAACTTTCAGAAYTATGCGATGYYGTTTTTACYGTRGTTCGSGATGCAKCRCARACTGACAGYCTGYTWTTTGGTGAAARAGGWYTGYTGGTACAGCAAAAYWCGATCAAATATCTTGTCGTYTGTTCGACGCTTTCCCCCAAATATATTACCGAATTGCAGCATCGGATAAATCCACACATCATCCTGATTGATGCGCCGATGTCAGGTGCACAAATAGCAGCRAGTGAGGCACGGCTCTCATTTATGCTTGGWGGKTTGAAAACAGATATTGCTTCAATCCAGCCCTTTCTGTCGGCAATGGGCCAAACATTCCATCACATGGGCGGCACCGGAGCTGGTATGACCGCAAAAGTGCTAAACAATTTTGTGGCTGCTTCATCYGTTGTTGCAGTACGCCAGGCTCTTGACTGGGCCGATGAACTCAACGTCGATGAGGATAAACTGCTTGCATTGATGCATGACAGCTCTGGTCAAACCTGGTTTGGSACCGGCTTTAATCATATCGAATTTTCACGCGATGGATTTGAAGATGACAAYACAATTGGCATTTTGARRAAAGATGTCCTGTGCGCGCTGGATGCTGTCGACCATAAACCCGATCAGGGTCTGCCTGCACAACTGCTTTCCCGACTGCAAAACATGAAACCACGCYAAAACATAGGGCGGATGCTTTTAGGGGAATTTCCGCCCCTGCTGGATCATTTTCGTTCAGTCAACTCCCGTGATCATTGAAACAATTTCATTTTTGTCGGTTTTCGCKGTATCCCGAACKCCRATTTGTTTGCCGCGCCGCAGGACACAAATACGGTCGGACAGGCGGAACACCTGGTCCAGACTATGGCTGATRATCAGRATAGCGAGATTACGTTCCCGCAGGGCTGCGATCTGTTTTTCAACCCGTGCCGTTTCGGCAACACCCAGAGCAGCAGTTGGTTCATCAAGCAGAACCAGCTTTTGTGCCCAGTGTGTCGCTCGCGCTATGGCAACTCCCTGACGCTGGCCGCCGGACAGATTACGAATTGATTCMTTTGCCGAGGGAATTCGCACATCCAGCTCATCAACCAGTTGCCGGGTTTCCTCGATCATCGCCCGCCTGTCGAGCAAACCAAACGGCGGTCTGGTTTTCTCCCGACCCAGAAACAGGTTCATGTAGACTGGTTGCAGATCGGCCAAAGCCAAATCCTGATACACAACTTCAATTCCCCTGGCACGAGCGACMGTTGCATCWGCAAATGAAGYGGTCTCGCCATCCAGAGAGATGGTGCCTGATGTGGGGGTGTAAACACCTGAAATAATTTTRATAAGGGTGGATTTCCCTGCGCCATTGTCGCCGACAAGAGCAACAATCTCACCTGCCTTTAGCTCAAGAGAAAAATCCTCAATGGCAACRATGCCGCCAAACGCCTTGTGAATATTTTCAAGYCCGAGGACTGYCACGCCCGCAATGTTATTTTTCAGTTTCATRTTGCATCCCYGGAAATAAAATCAGGTACATKACCTCTGGAATCTTCAATACWTTCTACAACCGGRTTGCCGCTYRWGATGCCGGATACACCGGCGGTAAGAGCGCGCGTTACAAAKGCCTGGCCGCGAAAYCCGAAWACAACGCTATYTCCTGTGCGTGGTTTGACCTGACCACTGCCATCAATCATGCCGTAATAATCAATTGCYGMKGGYGGGGGAATTTCGACARATRCAAGTGCATYCGGWGCGGATGTTGGTTCCCGGGAGACAATGGCTTTAACATCGTARTCAGGAAAGACGGGATCAATATAAAGGCCTCCACCAAAACAAAATGCCTGGTCACCATGAAGATGMGAGACTTCAGACAGATACRCAACTGCCGGRCGYTCGGGTAGATCCTCCARTGCRTGCAGKGGCGTTGWTCCATGCAATCCATTGCCMGGCTCRCAYTGSGTYGCACCRGCRCTTGCAAGTGCCTGCAACATCACCAGAGAKGTYGTYCCCGGKGCATTKATTTCAATATYTGTGTRYCCTGCTTTTACCAGAGCATTTGCYGCTTTTTCCAGMGTMGCCAGATTTGGTGTTGGTTTGATYGTTCCGGTWTCGGMGTCAAACARCAATGCTGGAAAACTTGTAACACCGGCRAAYCGCCCGCCTTCAAGARCATCAAGCTGCTCTGCGACACWGACWATRTCATCTGCCCGAAAGCCRCCYTCATGRCCRCGATAGAAKATRTCRCCATCRGYCTGGATWCGCGCCAGWARATCCTGYACCCGACCTGCTATTTTTGATGCCCGGGATGCTTCCTGCGCTTTTTCCYTRCTRAATATRGTCCAGAAATCSGGTTGAATATRKCGRGCTGCAAAWGCTGCCTGATCACGGGGTATCTGGACGAGATGRCCCAAATGACCCGTTTTCAAACCGGCTCTGYYRCARGCRATGGCACAATCCAGATCAACTGCAACATTACGATGRATACCRCCTCGCATGACRGCCTTGCAAAATCCCGAGTTGCGCCCGACCTGTTTTGTCATTGCAAAGGATTTCAAATCGTATTTATCAGCCTCGGCCCTGAAAAGACGGGTGTTGCTTTCAACTGTATCAAGGTCAATTACGTAGGTATTCGGAGGGATTTTACCTTCCTGGTGCAGCTTGATGGAAGCTTCAATCAGAGCCGGGTTACGGCGACGCAGTACATCGAGAAACATGGAATATCCTCAGCGGCTGGTGTCACGAAGGGAAACAGACACGGCAACCAGTATAATCAAACCACGGACAATCATTTGATCTGATACCGCAAGACCCCACAAAATAAGCCCGTTATTAAGCATGCCCATCATCAGTGAACCGACAAGCGCGCCAATAATGGAACCTCTGCCTCCGGTAAGGAGTGTACCGCCAACAATAACAGCTGCGATAACTGTCATCAGATCACTTTCACCAAGTGTATATTTGGCTGCCTGAAGCCGTCCGGCGTATAATAGTCCCGCAACACCGGCGCAAAAACCACTGATCATCAACACCTTGAGCCGAATGACCGGGACGCGAATGCCAGAGACCTGTGCTGCGCGCGCATTGTCGCCGGTTGTGACAACATGAGCACCAAAACGTGTTGAACGCAGAATGATATGCCCGATTCCGACTGCGACGATTGTCCACCAAATGAGGGAAGGAACCCCGAGGAGCTTTCCCGATCCAAAGAATCCGGTAAAATTATCGTTGTAAACAGGGATCGAACGTAAATTGGTCATTGATCGGGCAACGCCTGCAAACAATCCCATGGTAGCCAGCGTCACAAGAAAACTGGGTAATCCTGCATAGGCGACCAGAACACCATTGATGAAACCAATTGTAATTCCGGCAATTAGTCCCGCCGCAATGCCAAATACCAGGGAATGCTCCTGCATAACAACCGCAGCAGCGAGGGAAGAAACAGCAACGATCGACCCGAATGAAAGATCAATTTCACCAGAGCAAAGAACAAACACCAGGCCAATGGCCATAACAGTGGCAGGGGCGGTTTGCAGCACAATGTTGGACAAATTGCGGATGGACAAAAACCCATCGGTCTGGGGCATGATTGCAAAAACCAGAAAGATTGCCAGAAAACCGAGATAGACAACATATTGCTGTAAATTGAGCTGCCTCATTTGTACAAACAGCCGGGACATAAATTTACTCCGCTGGATTGGCTAAAATAAGAAACGGGCCGGCCGGAAACCTGTGTGACCGGCCCGCAGGCCTGGGTTATTTGGCAGAGAGAACACTTTTTGGTGCATCTACATGCATGGAAGTTTGCCAGCCTTCTGCGACATTGGCACTGGTTACAGTCACGGCAGGAGCCACAACGAACGCCGGAGTTTCATCGCCGGACAAAGCACGTGCACCGGCGGCGGCCATGGCGCGCCCCAGTTCATAGGCTTCATCGGCCACAATCGCGATAACATTGCCGCCCTTGACCATATCGAGCGCAATCGGTTCGGACAGGTCAATTGTCACAATTTTGGTGGTTTTGTTGCCATTGGCTCGCAGCGCTGCCAAAACACCCTCTGCTGGACCGGCCCAGGTAACGAAAATACCGCCAAGGTCCGGGTTCCTCAACAACATGGCATTGGCAATTTCTTCTGCCCTTGCAGGATCACTGATGCCCTGTTCAGCAACAATTTTAATGTCGGTATAATCGTTTTCAATTGTGGTTTTGAACGCGTTGTCGCGTTGATTGGTAACGTAATATGCCGCATCGTGGTAAATCCAGCCCACGGTTCCCTTGCCACCCATGGCGGCAGCAAGCGCATCAGCTGCCTGTTTGCCCATCTGGAATAAATCGTCAGTTACGATGGCTGCGTAATCAGCCGGATGCTGATAGCCTGTTGGCAGATTGGACAGGAAGACCAGCTTGATGCCATTGTCTTTTGCTTCCCTGAATGCAGCTGCCGAGGTAACCGGGTCAAGTGGAAGTGACAGGATAATGTTTGGCTTTTTTGCCAATGCAGTCTCAATATCGGAGCGTTGGCGTGCAGCATCAAAGCCAGCACTAGTGGTCGCAACGACTTCGATACCAAGACGTTTGAACTCGTCGGTAGCGCCTGCTGTCACAGCATTCACAAAATCGGACTGATCGTGCCACAACATGGCGGCTTTAAATCCACCCGATTTCAGGGCCTCTATCTTGTCGGCATCGACAATGACTGTGCTGGAGGGAACTGCAGTTTCACCTTGCGGCCCCACAGTTTCGGATATCGCGTATCCTGTTGTTGCCAGTGCTATTGTTGTAGCTACCAACAGTGTTTTGAGTTTCATTCTCTCTCTCCCGTTGAACGGAGGCATCACCGGGTGGTGGCACCACAATAATTGATGAAGAACAGCGCAAATCCAAGGATCCCGGCCATGTACTCATCAAGATTTACGCGCTCTTCCAGCGTGTGACAGTTTGTGATGTCACCCGGCGCGCAATAGACCGCCGGACATCCGATTTCATTGACCAAAAAAGACATTTCGGACCAGTAGGGGGCACCGGAAATTTCACCGTGCCCGGGAAATGCATCGCCTATCGCCTGTCGTAATTTTTGCACCGGTTCAATATTCGGGTCGGTGAGAGCTGGCGATCCACCCAGCGCATGATCACGCCCTGCCGGATATTCAAAGGACACGGAAATTCCATATCCGACCGTTTCATGGATCACTGCCTCAAGTTCCCAGGATGCTGTATCAAGGGATTCACCTGGCAGAAGTTTACGGATTAGCGAAAGTTTGCACTCACCGGGTACGGCAATGTAGCCACCACCCTCGAGCCCGGTCACCAGTACAAATGCGCGACCAATTAGCTCATGTTCCGCTCGGGCTGCAATATCATCGGAATGTTGCCAGATTGCTGAAAGTATTGAATGGGTCGCTTTGAGGGCATCGACGCCTTTTTCGGGCACACCAAAATAAGCCGATTTGCCCGTGACCGTTACGTCAGTGATAAAAAAACCCATTTGAGCCGGGTAAATTCCCAGCTTTGTGGGCTCCACGTAAATTGTAAAATCCGGCCTTGCAACTTCTCCCGCAAGCACGTCCTGTGTCCAGGCTTTGACACCCGCGCTAACGCCGGAGCCATCCTCGCCACTTTCCTCATCGCCAATAAAAGCGAACGCAACATCGCCTTTAAGAGTAATTCCAGCACGGTCCAGAAGATGCAGGGCTGCAAGAGATGTACAAATGCCGGCTTTTAAGTCTCCCGCGCCACGCCCCCACAATTCGCCATCAACAATTGTGCCGCCAAACGGGTTTTCGCGTTCTGTACCCTGCCAGCGCTCTGACCAGCCGCGGGCATGAACCGTATCGGTGTGTCCCATGATTTGAAGTCGTGGCCCACCACCGGTACCCTTTCGCTCGCCCCGAATATTGGGCCGACCTTCTGCAAATTCGGATACATACGGATCAAGATGCAGATCGTTCATGTGTTGCTGCAGGAACGAGACGAAATTCGATTCGTTTCCCGTTATACTTTCCTGCGCAATAGCGCCCTGCAGCAATTTAATTGCTGCATTCCGGTCCAGATGATCGCGCAAAATTTGTTTAAGGCTCATGAGCCAGATTCCACAACACGCAAAACCTGCACTGGTGGAAGCGGAAATGCAGCTGCAGCCATGCCTCCGGAAAACAAACCGAGATGAAGACGCCCAAGCCCGACGGCAGCGCCGCCAACCAGCGCTGCATGAGCACCGAGTTTGGAAACGCATATATCGACTTCATATGGAAAACATTTCAGAACAAGTGCCCGCACCCGACTGACAATTTCGTCACGGGCACCAATGGACCCACCCAGGATAACACGGGCAGGATTGGTAACCGCACAAACAGCGGCAACCCCGCGTGCCATATATTCCGCGGTTTCACGTACGACCTCAATTGCGTGGTCATCACCCTTTGTCGCCAGATCAAAAATGCCTGGTACGTCAATCGAAGTACCCGTCAATTTGTGATAGCGCGCCTTGATGCCAACTGTTGCAGCGGCGCGCTCAAAAGCACCCGCTCGCAGGGATTCAGCTTCAAAAGGATCCGCTCCAATGGGCAGGAAACCAATTTCCCCGGCCACATTTGCAGCGCCGCGCAGTAAATTTCCACCAACAATGATGCCAGCGCCTATTCCTGTTCCAAGAGCAATGAATGCGACGTCGTCAAGGCCGATGCCCGCGCCACCCCATTGTTCGCCGAGGACAGCGAGATTTACATCGTTCTCCAGCGCCACTTCAATGCCCAGCGCTTCTGATAAAAGCCCCTGGACATCAATGTTGGCAAAGTCGGCAATATTGGGTGCCATCAGAACCCGCCCGGTATTTTTTTCCGGAACACCTGGTACGCCAACTACGGCGGATTTTATGTTTTCGAACGGAATTTTGCTTTCCAGCGCCGCAAGACGACAAAGACGATTGATCTGTTCGATTACCCGTTTGCCGCCACGCGGGTCTGTCGGTTCCATCACTTCACCAAGCACACGGCAGGAAAGATCAGCTATGGCTGCCCGAATTTTTGTACCGCCAAGGTCAACAGTGGCAATGCAGGCAGCATCGGGAACGATTTCATAGGTTATTGCTGTTCGACCCACATGCCCGCTGGTACGTCCAGTTTCGCGAATCCACCCGTCCGATTCCAGTTTGCGCGTGATTTCCGAGATGGTTTGCTTGGACATTCCGGTTTGCTTGGCCATGCTTGCACGCGAAACCGGTCCGCCATGTACGATGGCTTCCATAACCTGAGCTGTCGAAAATTGACGCGATATTCTGGTGGTATCGTTCACAACTACATCCGTTTAATTAATTCGTCCAGTTACCGAACTAATTACACACGTTGTAAAATGAGTCAAACCAATCTGTCTGTTCAGGTCGTTTTCCAACCCGGAAAACTGGCTCCATGATGCGTATAACTGACCAGCCAATATCCAGTGGTCGAGCCTGTCCAATCAACTGGAAACGTCGCGACATACTGGATTATTGAACCGTTTATTGGGCAGGCATATTTTGCCAAATGAAGAAATTCACAGGGCGTACAAAAACTTTCCGGTCTTTGGTAAAAAAACGAACCATCAATGACTGCATAAAAGCCGGTTTAGTGCGCTTCGTCCCAGTTATTCGCAGCGCGCGCATCGACACTGAGCGGCACTTTCAGCGTCAAAACCGGCTGAGTCGCCTGTTCCATCACTTCGCATGCAACACTGATTGTCCGATCAACTTCATCTTCCGGCACTTCAAAGATCAGCTCGTCATGGACTTGTAACAACATGATGCCATTGAGCTTTTCTGAAAGTAAAACATCATCCATCCGTATCATCGCACGGCGAATAATATCGGCGGCTGAACCCTGTATTGGTGCATTGATTGCCGCACGTTCGTAAAATGCCCGGTGGCTCGGATTCTTTGTATTTATTTCCGGGTAATGGGCCTTGCGTCCAAAAATCGTTTCAACAAAACCATTCTGATGGACGAACGCCTTTGTATCTTCCATATAATCCCGAATGCCGGGAAATCTGGTGAAATAGGTATCAATGTATTCTTTGGCTTCGGTGCGGGAGATACTTAGTTGGTTGGCAAGGCCAAATGCAGATATGCCGTAAATTATTCCAAAGTTGATCGCCTTCGCCCGGCGACGGACCATCGGGTCCATACCTTCAATCGGCACGCCGAACATCTCGCTGGCTGTCATCGCATGGATATCCAGACCATCACCAAAGGCTTTGGTGAGCTGGGGAATGTCTGCCATATGCGCCAGAACGCGTAATTCGATCTGGCTGTAATCTGCAGAAATCAACTTGTGACCGGCATTTGCAACAAAGGCTGTGCGAATCTTACGTCCGTCTGCATTACGAACGGGGATATTTTGCAGGTTCGGGTCACTCGATGACAGACGTCCGGTTGTGGTCGAAGCCAACGCGTAGGATGTATGCACCCGTTTGGTTTTGGGATTGATGAATTCGGGCAATGCATCGGTGTAGGTGGACTTCAATTTTGAAAGCTGGCGCCAGTCAACCACCTTGCGGGGCATGTCATGACCTTGCGAGGCCAGATCCTCCAGAACAGCAGCAGTCGTTGACCAGGCTCCCGTTTTGGTTTTCTTGCCACCGGGTAGCTCTTGTTCAACGAACAGGATTTCGCCCAGCTGTTTGGGAGAGCCGATGTTAAACTGACGACCGGCAAGACTATAAATCTCGTCTTCGAATGCTGCCATTCCCTGCGCAAAATCACCGGACAATCTTGCCAGAATTTGTCTGTCGACCGAAATACCACGCTCTTCCATGCGAGCCAGTGTCGGGACCATCGGACGTTCGAGCACTTCGTAAACCCGGGTCATGCCTTCTGCTGCCAGCCTTGGTTTTAGAATGTGCCACAGGCGCAGGGTTACATCGGCGTCCTCGGCCGCATAGATCCCGGCCTTATCGAGGGGAACCTTGTCAAAAGTAATCTGTTTCTTGCCGGTGCCTGCAATTTCCTTAAATGGAATGGGAGAATGATCCAGCCAAATACGGGATAATTCATCCATGCCATGATTATTTTTACCGCCATCCAGCACATAGGATAACAACATGGTGTCATCCAGCGGATGAATATTGATGCCATATTGCCTGAGGAGCAGCAGATCGTATTTCAGGTTTTGACCAATTTTCAATATTGCCGGATCTTCCAGCAATTGTTTAATCAGGGGTAACGCATCGTCCAGCGGGATTTGCCCTTCAAGCAAACCTCCACCGCCGAGCAAATCACCTTCGCCGTCAACATGGCCCAGTGGTACATAACAGGCTTTGCCAGGTGCAAGAGCAAGTGAAACCCCGACCAGTGTTGCCTGCATCGCATCAAGCGATGTGGTTTCGGTATCCACCGAGACAAAACCCTGTTTTACCGATTCATCGATCCAGAATTGGAGCCGCTCCAGATCCATCACCATTTCATAGGATGTATGATCGATTGATTGTTTCTGGATTTGAGCCCGGACAAAATTAGCATTTGCAACCGGTGTTGCTTCACCCGTGGCGACAAGG
>JAESRR010000116.1 GCA_016764535.1 Cohaesibacteraceae bacterium
TTGGACACACCGATCCGATGATGACTTTGCCAATGGGTATTCTGGCGCAAATTGATTGTGGGGCGAGAAAATTCAGTATTCTGGAAGCCGGTGTGATTTAGCAACACACCGGCCCATATAATTTTTCATACGGATCAGTTATTGAACATCGCGTTGGGTATCAACAATGCGATCTCCGGGAATATCACCAACAGGACCAAAGCAACCATCATGGCGATCCAGAATGGCATGATACCGGCAAATATCGTTTCGATTTTCACATCCGGCACAACGCTTTTGACAATGAAAACATTAACACCAATCGGTGGCGATATCAGTCCCATTTCCAGCACCACAACCATGATTACACCGAGCCAGATGGGGTCAAACCCCATGCCGGTTATCAGTGGAAAGACGATGGGCAGGGTGATGACCAGCAGCGACAGACCCTCGATGAACATTCCCAGAATGACATATCCCGCCAATATCAGCGCCAGCGTCGCATAAGTTCCCCAGCCAAGACCGGTAACGGCTCCGGCAATTGTTTCGGGGAGGTGCGACAAGGCAACAAAAGGCGAGAATACATTGGCACCGATGAGAATAAAAAATGCCATTCCGGTTGTGCGCAGGGTTTCTGCACTGACAGTAAAGAGTGTATCATATGTACATTTTTTGCGCAGGATCAACATCACAAGTGCAAAGAACGCGCCCACACCGGCAGCTTCGACCGGTGTGAAGAACCCGGTGTAAATGCCACCAATTGTGATCATGATGATCGTTGCAATGCCGGTAGCACGTCCCAGGCTTTGCAGTTTTTCCCGCATTGAGAAAACCGGACCACGCGGCCCCTCTTCGGGCCAGATGCGGGTCACTATGTGGATGGCCAGCAAGAACAATGTTGTGAGCATAATGCCGGGCAATACGCCTGCCATGAACAGGCGACCGATGGACTCTTCGGTTAGCACGGCATAGATGACAAATCCGGTAGATGGCGGAATCAATATGCCCAGTGTGCCACCGGCAGCAATGGCCCCGGTTGCAAGGCGCGGTCCATAATTATGGCGTTTCATTTCCGGCCAGGCGACCCGCCCCATGGTGATTGCCGAGGCGATCGACGATCCGGACAGTGCGGCAAAACCGGCGCAGCCAACGATGGTTGCGGCAGCAAGTCCACCGCGAAAATGTCCGATAATTTTGTGGGCGGCATCAAACAGATCACGGCTCAATCCCGCAGCCGAGGCCAGATTTCCCATAAGAATGAACAGAGGGATGATTGAGAGTTCGTACACTGTGACAGTCGCAAATGTTTGACCCGACAGGGAATAGGCTGCTGCGGTGAAGCCGTTAAGGACAATGGTCCCGACAAAACCAACAACAAGCAACGATATTGCTACGGGAACGCCAAGGGCGAGAAATGAGAAAAGTGCCGCAAAGCCCAGTAGCCCGACAAGTTCGCTTGTCATGAACGTATTCTTTCCAGCAAAAGCAACGCGGAGGACAAAAAGCAGCCCACAGCCAATGCATAATAGGATGGCCCAAAGGGCAATTGTAGCAGAAGAGTGGTTTCACCAAAGATGTTGGCATCCAGACCGTTTAACAAGCAACGCCAGCTGAGCCAGCCGAGCATTGCGCTGCCAAGTAAGGTGACCAACCAGCTGAGCACCCTGGCAATTTTTGTTGGTAGCATGTTTACCAGCGTATCTATTGCTATGACCCGTCCAGCCAAAACACAGAGGGGCAGGCTAAAAGCAACACTGAATGCGAGAATGATCTGCGTGTAATCATTGGCACCAAAAATCGGGGCGTTAAAAAACGACCGTAACATCGCATCGCTTACCGATAAAAACATCATGCCAAAAACGGTTAAAGCACCACCGAATATCAACGGGGCTTCAACCCACCGCTGCAGATTTGTCTTTTTTGGTGACTCATCCGCAGCGGCTTCAGGGGAGAATTTCATTCGAACTTATTTTCCAGAGAATGCGGAAACGATACCACTGGCATCAACGCCGCTTTTTTCTGAAGTTGCTTTCACAAAAGCGGCGAGGACCGGTTTCATTGCAACACGGAATTCAGCATCGGCAGCTGCATCGATTTCGATCATTTCGACATTGCTGTCTTTGGCAAGTTTCAGGCCAGCCTGACCGGCTTCATAAAATGCTTTTGCGCCCTTCAGTGACATTTCGCGACCGGTTAATGCTGTGAGTTTTTCCTTGTGGGAATCGCTCAAACCATCCCAGCTCTGCTGGTTCATCAACAGATAGAAACTGTCGAGTGCTGTGGGGATGTTGGTGGTTACGTATTTGGCGATTTCATTGAGTTTGTATGAGCGGATGCCGGAGGGGCCGATCATTACAGAATCAATAACGCCGGTATTCATTGCGTTGTATGTTTCTGTTACCGGCATTGATACAGGAATGGCGCCCCAAGCTTCAACCAGTTTGGCCATCACCTGGTTCGGTGTACGTATTTTCATGCCTTTCAGATCGGCAAGGGTACGAACCGGCTTGTTGCGTGTTAATAGAACTGAAGGATTGTTGGCCCACAAACCAAGCAATTTTGTTTTGGAAAATTCGTCTTTTAGCAGGTCAATATTGTCCCAGACGGCATTGGTTGCAGCGGCTCCATCGGCAAACAGGCCGGGAACATGTAGCAGTGCTGTTTTTGGGAACTGTTTTGGTGTGTAACCAGGAATCCCAAAAACGATATCGGCTACGCCGGTAACAACGCGTTTGTATTGCTGTACAGGGCCTTTGCCAAGTTCACCCGAGGGGAAAATGCGAATGGTCAGTTCACCATTCGTTGCAGCGGCAAGCTGCTCGGACAATGGTGTCATTACACCGCGATCCATTGGGTGCATGGCAGGCATGAAATGTGCAATTTTTAGTTCGTCTGCAGAAATGGATACAACACTTGCCGTTAGTGCACCTGTTGCGATCACGGCAGCAAGCAGGGCTTGCCCCGTACGTTGAAAAACTCTCATGAATTTCCTCCCCAGTATAATATTGTATTGTAGTACTTAACATTGATAATTATCTATGCTAATTAACAACACCGTTCCAGATATGTCAACGGTCTTGTTATGGGTTAGTCTGCGGAGTTGAAAAGAGATTCGGCTTCAGAAGGAAACGGTAAACTGACAGAAGAATACAGGCTTCWTAACAGGCTGGGATTCAAGGTGACGCGCCTTGCCAGAATTATGGAAGCACAGCTTGAAAAGCAGTTGAGTAAACATGGTGTTACGCGCTTGATGTGGTGTGTGCTGCGAGGTGTCGGACTTGAACAGGTCACAACACCCTCGGCACTGGCGGACTATATCTGCATCGCGCGCCCGGCAGTTTCCAGATTGTTGAAAGCAATGGAGACCAAAGGGTTGGTTGTTCGCAAGGCAATTGGCAATGACGCCCGGTTTACCGAAGTGTGCCTGACGCTGCTCGGTGAAGAAAAATTGAAGCTGTGCCATGTTCAGGCAAAAGAACTTAATGCGCATTTTATGAACAAACTGGACACCGCTTCCTATGAGGCGTTGATGCAGATAATTGACCTGATGACAGAGGGTGAAGACGTCACCCTGACACGTTTGTAATACTGATATGAGTACCGAATGACAGAGATAACAGCTATTGATTTGCGTTCCGATACGGTGACACGACCTTGCAAAGGCATGCTCGACGCGATGTTTGCGGCACAGGTTGGTGACGATCAATATCGCGAAGATCCGGCGATGAATGCGCTCGAGATCCGCATGGCCGCCATGTTGGGGAAAGAAGCATCCCTGTGGTTGCCGTCCGGTACGATGGCTAATCAGGTGGCCTTGCGTATTTTTACCCGGCCTGGTGATGATGTTGTTGTGTCACGGGAATGCCACGCCGTCTGGCACGAGACTGGAGGCAGTGCTGCCAATTCCGGTGTTCAGTTAACAGATATCGGGGAGAAGGGAATTTTTACTGCTATTGAATTTGAAGCAGTGATCAAACCACGAAATCACGTAATTTATCCGCCAACAACACTTGTGCAAATCGAAAACACCCACAACAGAGCGGGGGGTGTGGTCTTCCCCCAGATTGATATCGAGGCAATATGTGCACTCGCCAAAGATCGTGGTATCGGGTCGTATCTTGATGGTGCACGTTTGTGGAATGCTTCCATTGTTACCGGTAAATCGGTTGCAGAACTGGCCGCACCGTTTGATGCTGTGATGGTGTCCCTTTCAAAAGGGCTTGGTGCGCCCGGTGGGTCAATCCTTGCCGGTTCAAAAGATTTTATAAGGCAAGCCATCCGTTATCGGCGGATGTTCGGTGGTGCCATGCGGCAGATAGGGTATTTTGCAGCTGCTGCTGAGTATGCGCTCGATCACAATCTGGCGCGACTGGGTGAAGACCACAAAAACGCATCGTTGCTGGCGAATGCGCTTTCACAAAACCCCTTCATTCATTTTGACCAGGCCTCGGTGCAAAGCAATGTACTGGTGTTTCATCTGAAAGAGGGCGCGCTGGCTGCTGCCGCCCTGGTTAAGCAGGCGCGTCAGCAGGGTGTTTATCTCAATATGTTTGGCCCACAAACGCTTCGTGCTCTCACGCATCTGGATGTGAATGCGGAGCAATGCCGGATCGCCGCTGAAATTATAAATTCAATTGTGTCAGGTAAATAGATATGAGCACCGTCGACACAAATATGCGCAAGTTTGATTGCGCTCCAAAGGATCATCTGGTTTGAAGTTATTTTCAGATAAAAAGCGCCCGGTGCATTTGGGTCAATATCCGCTTGAACGTCTTGAACGCACCGATGTGATGCCTGACTTGTTGCAGGCGCCGGAATTTAAAGCCGTTGCTTTTCGTCGGCCCGATGCACCACAGAGCATTGTCAACGCGATGGGTGAATATCAGGCGATGCTTGATGCTGTTCGCGACGGGATGATCAACAAGGCCAAAGCCGAGACGCCTGATGATCACACCGAACGAAGTGAGCATCTCAAGGCTTTTGCCTATTTTTCAGATATGACCATGGCGGGTACCTGCCTGCTTCCCGATGAAGCGCTTTTACAAACGCCGATCCATAATCCCGATATTGCCCGGCTTGCGGAAGAACTTAAAACCCGCCAGACCAAAACCTTTTCGACCGGCATTGATGTTATCATGGCGGATTTGAAAGAGGCGATGGAAGCGCCACCCTCAACCATTGATGGACACACCCATGCCCTGGTGTTTTTGGTCGAATACCCGCGTGAACCGGGTGCAGACGAAGCCGGTTGTGAATGGCTCAATGACGCGCAACAGGCACGGGCTGGATTGCGCAGTGTAGAAGCTGCCATCGTGATGGCGCAATATATTCGGCTGCTTGGATATGACGCACGGGCGCATTCGGCATCAACCAGTGATGTTGATCTCAACCGTCTGGCGATTGCTGCCGGTCTTGCAACTGTTGAAGAAGGTGAGCTGGTTAATCCATATCTCGGTTCACGCTTTGGCATTGCCGCGATTACAATGGAATATGAGATAGCACCGGATCGCCCGCTTGTTCCGCTCAACCAGCAACCACGTTCAAAAACCCATGGGCTTGCATGGATGGCTGGCAAGGGCTTTGCCAAAAATGCGTTTAATCGCGAGCCATTTGGCAAACGCAGATTTGTAGACGGGGCGTTTCCGTTTGAAACCCTGAAACGGGTGAAAGAGCCCACCACTTTTATTGATGAAAAACGTGTTCCCCGGGTTCCGAAACGTACCGATATGTTTGCACGTTCGTTATTTGGAGATATGGG
>JAESRR010000117.1 GCA_016764535.1 Cohaesibacteraceae bacterium
GCCCCCCGGCAAGATCTACAATCCAGATTATCGGTCCTGATATTTCAGGGAATTGCTTCGCATGCATCGTGCAGGCAGCGCCGATAACCGGGTGCCCGGCGAAAGGCAGTTCCTCAAACAAATCATAAACTCTTGCGGAAAAACGATACGGGTCTTTGGTCGGTTCCAGAAAAATCGTTTCAAAATGCCGAAGTTCCTGCGTGATAGACAGCATCTGCGCGCTGGTTAGATCACCACGCCAAGGGAATACCGCAAGGCTGTTGCCGGTGAAAGGTATGGGAGCAAATACGTCACAATGCACATACGAAATTGATCTGGTCTTTAAACTCATCTGGACATTGCTCCTGTACACGCCTATTCTATATCGAACATAATCTATATTGAAAAATATCTATATGAATAATTCCAGCACGTCAATATTGAAGGGCCTGAAGGCTCTGGCCAATGACAAACGTCTCACCATAATGGAGTGGATTCTCGATCCCGCGAACAACTTCCCGCCGCAGATCGATGGTGATCTGATCAAGGATGGTGTGTGTGTCTGGTTCATTACAGACAAAATCGGTCTTAGCCAGCCAACAGTCACGTCCCACATGAAAGTGCTGGCGGAAGCTGGTCTGGTGACCCACAAACAGATCAAAAACTGGGTTTTTTACAAACCCGACAGACAGGCTATTGCCAGGTTCACTGGTGATTTGGGAGCTACGCTAGGATCAAATACCAATATGTCGGATTAGCCAATCAGTTTTCGCGCAGCGCGTTTGGCTTTAATGGCAGCATGTCTGTCGCCGCAAACAAACGATGTAGTGATTGCGCCTTCCATCAATAGTACAATTCCGTCAGCAACATCATCCGGATCTACAACGCCAGAACCCCTCGCGATTTCCTGCACATGTTCCAACACCAGTTGTTTGTGTTTTCGGGTCGCCACATTGATCGGGTTTTTAGGATCAGAATATTCCGCCGCCGCATTGATAAACATACAGCCTGCATATCCCTCCGCAGCAAACCACTCATCCAGCACATCAAAGACAGTCAGCAATTGATTTTCCGCCGGGCTGGACAGCCGCTCAATCGCCGCGACAAACCATGACAGAAATTTTTCATCGCGTCGTTGCAAGGTCGCAAGGATCAATTCGTCCTTGGACTTGAAGTGATTGTACAATGTCATCCGGGCAATGCCCGCCTGAGCAATCACCCTGTCTATTCCAACGGCGTGAAATCCACCCTGATAAAACAGATCAAGGGCAGTATCGATCAAGTGATCCCGTTTTGCAGAAGCCATATTTCGCCTTTCATCCTCACTTATAGACCAATCTATATACCATTTGGTCCCACAGACAATGCTTTTCAAGCTCAGGGTCTTTACGGGCGTTGCCCGGTTCAATGATAAGTCGAACCAAACCCGATCAATATAAGCTCATCACACCCTTGAATATACCGATCTGTCTATCTATATGAAATTCACAAGGTGCCCCGTACCCAAACATATGCATTAAGGACAATCCCATGGCCGTTTACTCCAGCGATATTGCCTTTACGCCGTCGGTTAAAAAAATACAGGAGAAAAAGGGATCACGACGGGGATATGCACATATGGAAGATCAGGGTGGCTGGCGCACAGAAATCGATGAGCAACTCACCGGGTTTTTAGCTGAACGGGACTCGTTCTATCTGGGCACGGCCACCAGCGATGGCCAGCCATATATTCAGCATCGGGGTGGCAAACCCGGGTTCCTCAAAATCATTGATGATACCACTCTTGCTTTTGCAGATTTCCGAGGCAACCGACAATATATTTCGTCAGGTAACCTTGCCGAAAATGAGAAGGCCTACATCTTCCTGATGGATTACGCCAAACAGCGGCGCGTGAAAATCTGGGGGACCGCAAAAACATCCAGTGATCCAGCGCTCATGGATCGGCTGAAAGATGATGATTACAAAGGCGTGCCCGAACAGGCCATAATTTTTGAAATCAAAGCCTGGGACACCAATTGCCCCCAACACATCACGCGGCGTTTTACCGAACCACAGATCATCGAGATGACCGAAAACCTCCGCATCCGTATTTATGCACTGGAGCAGGAACTCGCCGCACTGAAACAATAACCGGGCTGATCACACAATCTAAAGTCTGTGTGATCCAGTATGTTTGCCATTGCAACAATTGGCTACCGCACCAGATGTGGAATTGAATATGAAAGGCAGCACATAATGACCAATAAATATGACATCATCATTCTGGGTGGCGGCAATGCCGGTTTCGGTGTTTCAGCTGTAGCCAGTGAAGCTGGCAAATCGATCGCATTTGTTGAACAACGCGATTTTGGTGGCACCTGTCCCAATCGCGGCTGTACCCCAAAAAAAGTGCTGGTCGCCGCAGCTCATGCACTGCACGAAATTGAAACCGCCAGCGCACACCACATTGAAGTATCAAAAGCAAAGCTCAACTGGACCAAACTGATCCAGCGCGAAAAAGACATGATCAGCTTTATCCCCGATGCCATGGCAGGTGTCGCGGAAAAACGTGGTGATGTATATCGCGGCACCGCAAAATTCGTCGGGCCAAACAGCATAGATGTTGACGGCAACATTTTGACGGCCGACAACATTGTTATCGCCACCGGGTCCAAAACACGGCCTTTGCCGATCCCTGGCGCAGAGTTGATGATCACTTCCGAGGACGTTTTGTCGGAAGAAACCCAGCCGACCGAAGTTGTTTTCATTGGTGGCGGCGTTATCGCCATGGAATTCAGCCATGTCTATGCTCGCGCTGGTACAAAGGTAACAATTCTTGAAGTGATGCCAAGACTCTTGCCCCGGGTTGAAGCAGATGCTGTTACGGCCATTCAGGGAGAAAGCGAACGCATTGGCATTACAATAAAAACCGGCGTTAAAGTCAAAAGCGTCGCCAAATCAGGTGACAGGCTCTCCGTTACTTATGAGTTCGACGGAATTGATCACACAATTGAAACAGATCGGGTGATCAATGGCGCTGGACGCATTGCCAATGTCGATGGCCTTGATCTTGATGCGGGCAATGTCAAACATGATCGCATAGCCATTGATGTCGACCAATATCTGCGCTCCACATCCAACCCGTCAGTCTGGGTTGCCGGAGATGCATTGGTCACCTCACCCCAGCTCTCGCCCATTGCCTCATATGAAGGAAAAATCGTTGGCGAAAACATTGTAAATGGTGCGACCAAACCGCCGGATTACGCAGTCATTCCAAGTGCGATTTATACTATTCCGGCTTTAAGTACGGTGGGATTGACAGAGGAAGACGCCAAAAATCAGGGGCTGAATGTCTCGGTTAAAACCAGTGACATGAGAGAATGGTTCTCTGGCAAAAGTTATGCAGAAACCGTCGCTTTTGCAAAAGTGCTGGTTGATCAGGACAAAGACCGGATTGTTGGCGCCCATATGGTGGGGCATCAAGCGGAAGAATTGATCCATCTATTTGCCATGGCGATGCGCCATAACATTCCGGCAAGCAGCTTGAAGGAAGACATGTTCGCCTTCCCGACGTTCTCATCCGATATAAAAAACCTGATCTAGATAGCTTACAAAGCGGGTGGACCCGCCACCCGCCGCTTTCCATCAGACCAGCAAATCGACAATCTCGATTGTTTCACCACGCTCGCGCAGAACATCCAGCCACACATTTATCGTAGCTGGATCTTTTGGAGCTGCCTGTACGCCATTTGAAAGCTTTCCATCAAGCACTGCTTCAACCGCAAGACTAACCGGTACTGAAACAAGACGCGCCATAGCGCTGGCGTGTATGTCACCTGCGCTGTCCAGCACGTAACTCTTGTGCCATACAGATTTTCCGCCATGAGCTGCTTCAAAATCGACGCACATCACAACACGGTCCGCCTCACCTGCATCATAGGTGTAATTGTCCCAAAGATCGGCGCTCATTTCAACGAGGCGTTTTTCTCCGGCATCTCCTTCAAGGGTTTCGATCTCGTCAAAGATATGTTTCCAGGCATCTGTCCAGCCGGAGAGGCGCAGCGTGCCACGCACAAATGTTTCGACTTTCCAGTCGTCACCAAACTGATAGTCTTTCATAAACGGCAGGGAATCCCGATTGGGATAGCTCTGAAACGTCTCGGAGCCAGATGGCAGTATTGCCTGATAATCTGCAACAGCATGCCAGGGCCGTAGCGTATCAACAGCGACGCCGCCACGAATACTTTTGGCCGGTGATTTGAGAGCCTTCAATACTCCCAGTGGCGACCAGCTGAATTTATAGCGGAAATCATTTGCAATTTTAGGGAACCCGCCACAATAGGATTTGAAATGATGGGTATTGGCCGGATCATAAGCACTGCTGGATTTATATTCATCAACCAGCAAATGCGCCAGCAGGTGATCAATGCCAGGATCAAGCCTGACTTCATTAATCGCAACAAGGCCTTTTGCAACAAAAGCCTGATCAAGAGCCGCAAGTTCCGGACTGACATACGAGCTTGAAACAAAATGCGCTGATTTTTCAAGGCAAATTTCTGCAATCGACACATGCATGGTGCCAGGAAGCATTGAAACAACCACGTCACCGGGAGCTATCGCTGCACCCAGCGCATCAAGCGTCAACGCTTCAACCCTGAAATCACCAGAGAGCGCTTCAGTTGCCGCATGGGCTTTGTCGATTGTACGGTTCCAGACAGTAACCGTGCGACCAATCTCGATTAAACGCCTTAAACCGGGAACTGCAGACAAACCTGCACCCAACCAATGTACTCGTGCCATTTCACTTACCTAACATACACTTTGCCAATTTCAGCGTCTATTTAGGCAGATTGCCGGGCGACAGCAAGCAACTTGTTGGCTTACAGGCGTGCAGAAAGCGCATCCCGACCTGTTTGGTCAAACGAATAGCTTCTATTTTACAATCGTAATTCGTTCTGCAGCACGGGTTATCGCTGTGTAAAGCCAGCGCTGGGAATGTTCGCGAAAAGCACCGCTTTCGTCAAACAGCACCACATTATTCCATTGCGAACCCTGCGATTTATGTACTGTCAATGCGTAGCCATAATCAAAATCATCTGCATTACGTCGCTTGGCGTAAGGAATGTCTTCATCCCGCCCGTCGAACATTTCAGGCATCACCGAAACATTGACCATCCGCCGCGTTTCGTCGTCTTCTGGTGAAATTTCCAGTTTAATACGACCGCGCTTCATGGCGTGCGCTCGCCGTACCGTCCATAATCCGCCATTGAGCAAGCCCTTGGCGCGTTCATTACGCAAGCACACCAGCTTGTCTCCGGCCATCGGCGTATCAGCAATGAATTCTTTTAGCGTACGAATACGCTTGTTGAATAGCCGCCGGGTCCGGTTCATGCCAATCAGCACTTGATCTGCTTCAAGAATATCGTCGGAATCGATATCCCCGCGCGTCACCACCTGACTGTCACCATAAACACCATGTTCCAGAAACCCGCCTTCGCGGATTGTCATCGACATGGCTATAATCGGATTATCTGACGCCTGTCTGTGGACTTCTGTGAGCATGATATCGGGTTCGGAATCGGTAAAAAACCCGCCACCCTTTACAGGCGGCAATTGTGCCGGATCACCCAGCACCAGAATGGGTGTACCAAACGACAAAAGATCACGACCAAGCTCTTCATCAACCATCGAACATTCATCAATGATGATCAGCGATGCATCAGCCGCATC
>JAESRR010000118.1 GCA_016764535.1 Cohaesibacteraceae bacterium
GCGCCGATTACGATGCAGTCAATGGCAAGCTGGATATCGCGCTCAATACAATATCAGCGCACACCACCGCCAATGCTGAAAAAATTGTCGACGCGGCAATTTCCGAAGGCAAGATCGCACCATCAAGCAAGAGCTATCATCTGGCGGCCTGTGCGCAAAAGGATGGCATTGCAGCTTTCCAGACAATGGTGAAAGCCTCGCCGAAACTCCCGGCAGTTGGTGATAGCCCGACACCAGGGCAGCTCGACAAAGGCAATGACGTTGCCATCAACAGCCAACAGACAAAGCTTCTTGTCGATCTTGGAATTGATCCAGCGGACGAGAAGATCCTCGCTGAAATCTCGGCCACATAAAGGAGGCGTTTATGCTCACAAAAAAACGCGAAGTTCAACGCCGTGGCGGGGACCGCTTTAGTCTTCCCATGGCCGCAGCCACCATCATTCATGGCGGCGCGCTTGTCGTTCTTGATGGCGGATTGGCAAAGCCCGGGTACACGGCAACCGGCCTTGTAGCGAAAGGTGTGTCGGAAGGATTTTTCGACAACAAGGGAACAGACGCCGCCTTGCGCGCCGATGTGCGCTCGGAAGCTCTGTTCGCCTTCGACAACAAGGCGGATGACCCTGTGGTTTACGCTGATATCGGCAATGATTGTTACATCCACGACGACCACACGGTCGCCAAAACGGATGGCACAGGCACACGCTCCATTGCTGGAGTTGTTCGAGATGTCGACGGCGGCATTATCTGGATTTCATTTAAATAGGTGACACATGGCAGACGCCAATCTTGTAAATCTGAAAACTGCTGGTGTTGGATTTAAAAACAACTACCAGAAGGGTTTTGACAGCCACGAAGCCCTATGGAGCACTGTTGCTACTTTGGTGCCATCCGGCACATCTTCCAATGAATATGGCTGGCTTGGCGAGTTTCCTGGAATGCGTGAGTGGATCGGCGAACGGGTCATCCGCCAGCTCGGCACCCATGATTACACATTGAAAAACCGCAAATTTGAATTGAGTGTCGGCTTTAAACTTGATGATCTGGCAGACGACAACATCGGTATTTATGCACCCCGGATGCAGGGCCTTGGGGATGCAGCAGCCCGGCATCCGGACGAACTTATGTTCGAAGCCGTACAGCTTGGTTTGACCAGTAAATGTTATGACGGGCAGAATTTCTTTGATACAGACCATCCGGTTCTGGACAAGGAAGGCAAAGCCCAATCTGTATCCAATTCATTTGGAGCGGGCGATGGTAAGGCCAAATGGTATTTGCTGGATGCAAGCCGTGCGCTAAAACCATTCATCCGACAGCAACGCAAAAAACCCGAATTCACAGCGCTAACAGACACCACCAGCGAACGTGTCTTTATGCTGGATGAAGTGCTTTACGGCGTGTCATCCCGTGAAGCTGCTGGTTACGGTTTTTGGCAAATGGCATCCGTAAGTCAGGCAGATTTTACTGCTGCCAATTTCGCGGAAGTTTACACCTCCATGACGTCAATGACAGGTGATCACGACAAGAAGCTCACTCTCAAACCAAATATCCTGCTTGTGCCAACCAGTCTTGAAGATGCGGCACGTCTCTTGATGACCGCGGAAAAAATTGGCAACGAGGTCAACCCGCATCGCAACAAGTGCAAGATTGTAGTTTGCCCGTGGCTGGATAATTAGGAACCGGCATGAGTATTATTGCAAAGGTTACGGCGTCTGCAAATAGACGCCGGGCCGGACTGTTCTTCCCCAAGGGTCAGGAACAGATTGTAGAACTTACCGGCGAGGATGACCCGGTTTTAAAGCCTCTTAAAGACGACCCGGTTCTTGTCGTTATTGTTGAAACCGTCACCATCACGCCTGATGCGCCAAAACCTGTAGGTGATGAATTAAACACCGCAATCATGGACGCCCTTGCAAAACTTGATCCTGATGGTGACGGCAAAAACCTTAAGGTTGGCGAAATCATCGCAGCTCTTGGCTTCAAGGTAACGAGCAAGGAAATCAAGGCCGCGCGCGACACGTAATCTCCCTCTGTAGCTCTGGTTTCGTATTTAACTGCGATATGAAATCCAACTGGCCGGGGTGACAAATCCCGGCCTTTTTTATGAGGTTTGCCATGCAATATGCGACTTATGGTCAAATGCTCCAGACCATCGGCACCGATCAAATGATCGCGCTCACCGACCGGGAGCAAGCTGATGCACCAAACGAGAACACAGCCAACGCGGCACTACAAATGGCGTCGCGGAAAATCGACGGCTATCTCACGCACCGTTATTCCTTGCCTTTGTCAACTTCACCGGAAACATTGCAACCGCATACAATTGACCTTGCCATTTATTCTCTTGCACGCGATCACAGTGCGCTCACGGATGACATTATCGAGCGTCACAAAAGCGCAATACGCTTTCTGGAACTCATTGCATCAGGCAAGGCTGGCCTTGGCGTYGACGAACCCAAAACCTCCAATCCGGGCGACGCGCAGGGTTCGGACAATGTGTTGTTTGATATGCCGACCGGACTGGTGATGAGCCGTAAAAATCTGGACGGCATGTAATGTCCGGCATCCAGTTTGTCATCAATGTCCCAAACGCAGAAATTCAGGCGGCGATCTCCCGCTTTACTRATCTGGAAACCACKCAATTACTGGATGATATTGGCGCGCTTGTTGTTAGCCAGACACAGCGCCGCATCGACACCGAGAAGACTGGACCGAACGGCGAAGCGTGGGAACCCAACACAGCGGGAACAGAAACGCTGGTTCAAACGGGAGCCTTGCGAGACACAATTGACCATCAGGTTTCCGGCAATCAGGCGATTGTTGGCTCGCCGTTATTATACGCGGCTACACACCAGTTTGGCGCAACTATTGTTCCAAAGGATGCCCAACATCTGGTTT
This sequence comes from Cohaesibacteraceae bacterium, assembly GCA_016764535.1. Classification (GTDB taxonomy): domain Bacteria; phylum Pseudomonadota; class Alphaproteobacteria; order Rhizobiales; family Cohaesibacteraceae; genus JAESRR01. Next base: position 2,896 of record JAESRR010000118.1, read on the forward strand.
TCATGATCGGCGGTCGCAAAATATTCGCCAACAAAGTGGAGATACCGGCGCGTCCATTCCTTGGCCTCTCACCTGACAATGTCCGCGAGATTGAAAACCTGATTGGAGCATTGGTGCAATGAGCGATGATCTTACACCAGCGTCACCTGACGCCCTTTTAGACGAAATTGAAAAGCAGCTTGAAACAACAGGTTTATTCAAGAGTGTAGACCAGCTTTTTGGCAAATTCCGGGTCGAGGATCTCGACAGGATCTCTTTTAAAACTCCGGCTGTTTTTGTCTCCATTGCATCGGGCAAACCATCTATCCAGCACAACGGGCAACTCATGCTTGAATGCCAGTTGGCAATCATGCTGGTGACATCGACCAAAGACAGAACCGGTTCACCGTGGGATTTGTCTCTCGCCTGTACAAAGCTGGTTCATCGTAATGCATTCAAGCTGGCTAATAACAGGCACCCTCAGAACCTCAATGTCATACCGGTTATTTCATCAACAGATCGTCGCAAGAATAATCAATTAACTGCAATCACGTGGTCGCAGACAATGAGAATTCATGAAGTCGACCGCCCTGTTGAGGAAATCCCGATTGTTGAAACACAAGATGGAACCGTTTTGTACACCCCCGGGGAAAGCACCGAATGACACCGGAAGCGCGCATTCAACTACTGGAAGATCAAATCATTCGGCTGGAAGCCATGATCCGCAACTTGTTTCGGGTTGCAACTGCGCAATCCTACGACCCGGAAACCGACGAGGTTGTCGCGGTTGATGATGTGGAAGGCGATGACGAAAACGGCAAGCCCGAAACACCTTCAATTCGCGTCATTGGACAATCAGGCGCAGTTCAGAAACGCACCACGATTTCTCCTGGTGAAATGTTGCTGATTATATCACCGGGCGGTGATTTTGGCATCGGGTCTTTCGCTATTCCGCTGGGTGATAACGAGCGCAATCCGTCACCGTCCAGCCATGGCAAGGAAGACGTTACGGTGATTGGGCAAAGCGTAAGCCGCTTGCGCGAAGACCGGGGGGAACTTCTTTCAGAACATGTTGATCTTGGAAGCCCTGGCGGACCCCCGGTGGCTCGCAAGGGCGACAAGGTGTTGATCACAACAGGATCAAGCGCGGGGCTTTGGCCCATCGTTACAGCGGCTTCAAAGACATACGCAGTTTAAAAAGGTGACAAAATGGCTTCAAAGAAAAAGGCATCTATGCCGGCTAAAAATACAGAGACAAGCACGCCCGAGCCGGTGCTCGAAAAATTGGCAATTGAAACGCCGTTGTCAAAAATCCCGGAAGGGTTTGACACCGAAAATTGCTATGTGCTGCTACGCAAATTTCAATCCGGGAAGGCTTATCAATCCGGCTCTTTGCTTCTGGCCTCTGACGAAAAATTACCGCAATTCAACGCTGCCAGTGACGTTTTGGTTCTGGATACCAGTATTATTGGACATCTGTCCAATGCCAGATTTATTCGGCCCATCGACGATAACAGGTAAATCATGCTGATTGGCATTGACCGCTTCACCGGAGAGGAATTGTCCGGCAAAAACCGGGCCATTCAAGGCGTTGAAACAACTCTTTCAACGCCTTTTAAAAGCCAGCCGGGCAAACGGGATTACGGCAATTTAATGCCCTCTCTGATTTCCGCGCCTGCAAATGACGACAGCCTTGTCGAAACATTCGGGGCTTTGGTGGATGCATTTGCCTGGGAGCCGGAGCTTGATCTTTTGAAATTCGGACTGACCGAAGTCAACGAGTTGGGCCAAATCAATCTTTGGTACCTGGCAAAGTTTCTGCCGTCCGAAGAAATATTCACACGTATCATCCCCAAAGCCGGTGCAAGCAATGGCCAATGAACTGGATATTTTGCCGCAGCCTTCAATCGTCGAGGAGATTTCAAGCGCCGACATCATCGACCGCAAGCTTGAGATTTTTCTGACAGCCTATCGCGAAGAGACTGGCAAGGATTTTACAGCGTTGACGGAAGACAGTCTGGTTGTGCGACTGGTCCGGTCCTATGCCGAGCAGGAAGCAAAATTACGCGTTGCCATCAATGAGCGGTTTCGTGCCGGATTTGTGTATTTTGCACGAGATGCAAATCTTGATTTGTTATTGACTGACGAAGGTTTGATCCCGGAGCCGGGAGCTACCCGCGAGCGTAAACAGGAACGGATTATCCTTGCACGGTCCGGGTCCAGTGCTGCCGGTCCACCTGAATGGTATCGCCGTAAAATCGTTGAAGTATCCCCAGATGAAATTCGTGACGTTTCAATTGATTTCCCGGACAGTTCCACTGTTCGCATTGCCATACTGGCAAAATCCATCGACGGCATACCGCCAGACGATCTGGTGAACCGTGTTCGCAATGCTGTAATTTCCGATGATGTGCACCCGGACGATCACTTTGCAATTACTGTCAGCGGAGCCGAGCCGGTTGCGGTCAATATCGCTTATGAAATCACGCTTGAATTGGGTGCAGACGAAGCGGTGTTTAATGCGCTGGAAGCCCATTATCGCGGTGCCTTCGCTGAACGTCTTGCGCTTGGTCGTAACATTCCCGAGGACTGGACCCGTTCACGGCTCATGGTGCCCGGCGTATTCAGTGTGACAAATTCGGGCACCGAACCTCCAAAAGTGGAAAGTTGGCAAATCCCGTATCTGGATAGCCTGGTTCTGGTTCTTTCACTTGAAAGGCAGCGCTAGTGCCACGCCTTCAACTCCCACCTAACGCCAGCCCACTTGAACTTGCATTGGCAAAAGCTCTTGCATTGCCCGG
>JAESRR010000240.1 GCA_016764535.1 Cohaesibacteraceae bacterium
GCGCAACCATTTCAGACTCAAAACAAGACCTGATCAGCGCATTCAGGACACTGACTATCATCCTGCCACACGAACCATTCCTGTTAACACTCTGGAGTCTCTGCGATTCAATGATATCGCCCCCGCTATTCGCATCCGGCACCAAAATAAAATAAATATTTTCTATCGCCCGACTTGACAGCACGAGAATCCGTTAACCATCAGATGGCAGAGATTTCCAATCAATAAGACCTTGTAATCAAGAAGTTATTTTTGGCAAAAGCCAACTGTATTCCCGCCACTGAATGTAGCGGGAAAGCTCTTGACCATCAAAAAAGGCAAAGAAAAAGCCCGAACAAATCCGGGCTTGTATTTTATCCAGAATTAACCGGTTTAAGCACCGAGCGCTTTGATACGGCTGGAAAGGCGTGACATCTTGCGAGACGCAGTATTTTTGTGAAGGATACCTTTGGCAGCAGCACGCATCACTTCAGGCTGGGCAGCCTTGAAAGCTTCATCGGCAACAGCTTTGTCACCGGCAGCAATTGCTTCTTCAACCTTGCGAACAAATGTCCGCATACGACTACGGCGCGCTGTGTTTACTTCAGTGCGTGCTGCCATTTTGCGGGTAGCTTTTTTCGCAGAGCTAGTATTGGCCATTCCATGCCTTCCTTTTAAATCAAACCGGGACTAAATCGCCCGCATAAACGTATTTGCCAATATGTCCGATCAAATACCAACCGGCGGATCAAGGACATTTTCGCGCACTGGGTTGTGTTAAACATCCTGGCGCAGCAATAGAAATAAAGCGGTGCCCGAAGCCACCGCCTGTTGGAGCGAGCTTATAGTCCGAAGATCTCCAATCGTCAACGGCATTTCTCACTCTTGGGACATGAAAATTGTCGCAAATGGTTACCGGTTTTTAAAGTTGGCTGTCCGTTTTTCAACAAAAGCCGCCATCCCCTCGGCCTGATCTTCCGTCGCGAACATCGAATGGAACAGGCGACGCTCGAAACGCACTCCCTCTGCAAGTGTGGTTTCGTAGGACCGGTTTACCGATTCTTTGGTCATCATGGCAATGGGAAGAGACATGCCGGCAATCCTGGTTGCAATTTTCATGGTTTCTTCAAGAAGATCAGCAACCGGGAATACGCGTGAAACCAGCCCTGAACGCTCTGCTTCCTCTGCATCCATCATCCTGCCTGTCAGGCACATGTCCATGGATTTGGATTTACCAACAAATCTGGTCAGTCTTTGTGACCCACCGGCTCCGGGCATCACACCAAGTGTAATTTCCGGTTGTCCGAATTTGGCATTTTCTGCCGCCAGAATGATGTCACACATCATTGCGAATTCACAACCGCCACCAAGGGCATAACCGGCAACAGCTGCTATCACAGGCTTGCGATTGCGTGAAACGCGCTCCCAGGGTGTAATTAAATCTCCCAGATATGCATCCATATAGGAAAGGGAACTCATTTCCTTGATATCGGCACCGGCAGCGAATGCCTTCTCCGATCCCGTTACAACAACGCAACCAATCTTGTCATCTTTATCCCAGACATCAAGAATTTCACCGACCTCATTCATCAGTGCCGACGAAAGTGCATTTAGCGCTTTGGGTCTATTTAGCGTGATCAACCCTACCCGGCCACGGGTTTCAGTTAGAATATGTTCAAAAACCATGATGTCTCCTGTGAGATTGGCGCTATCCGGTTGCATCCATGTTCCAATCTGAACCTACCGCTACCTCAACAAGTTCCCTCCGGCAAGCCGGTCATGAGATCAACCCTGATCATTTTACCGGATTCATTCGCTCATGTTTGACAGGCAGGACAGTAAAAAGTTGATCTGCCAGACTGAACCATTCGGGCAATGGTCTGGGTACAATGCGCATTCGAACATGGATTATTCTCCTGATCATAAACTTTAAACCGATGCTGAAAATATCCAAGCGTCCCATCGGTTTGAACATGATCTTTCAAACTGGAACCACCAGCGGCAATGGCCTCGGCAATCACCTCTCTGATAACATCCACCAGATCAAACAGTTTTTTTGATGCCTTGCCTGATTTTGTTACCAGAGATTGTGCCGATCGTTCCGGTGATAACCCGGCACGAAACAGAGCTTCACAAACATAAATATTCCCAAGTCCCGCGATTATCCGTTGATCCAGCAACGCCGCTTTCAGTGGTGCTTTTTTACCTTGGAACCGCATTGCAACATGCCCTGCATCCAGCAGATTACCAGTTGGCTCGATTCCCAGATCGCGTAGAAATTTGTTCGATTCCAGATCCGCCCGGTGACAAAAATCCATAAATCCAAAGCGGCGCGGATCATTGTATTTTATTTCGATACCGCCCTGCATTTGAAAAATCACATGATCATGTTTGGTATCTTTTACTGTCTCGACATCTGAATTTTCAACAACACGAAAAGAACCCGACATTCCCAAATGACAAATCAAAATAGCGCCATTGTCATTCTCGATCAAAAGATATTTRGCTCTTCGGCCCAGACTTGTGATCGTTGTTCCATCAAAAACTGCCTTGAGATCCGGGGGAAACGGAAACCGCAGATTTGGGCGATTCAGAACAATATTTTCAAGGATGTAACCTTCCATAGCCGGAGCAAGGCCTCGTCTTACGGTCTCGACTTCCGGCAATTCAGGCATATGTTATTCCTTCGGTATCCACCGTTTTAGACCGCGACATGGAATCGCAGGCTGCAGCAATAGCGTCTTCATACAAGTTGGGCTATGTTCCGGCCAGTCTGTACAGGAAGTAATTGATGAACCAGTCCCGGGAACGCAGCAGTGGCGCTGACGATATGGCCAAATCCTTTGGCTTTCGCGATGTCGATCAGGGATCAAAACAACCGCTGGTGAATGAAGTGTTCCATCAGGTCGCTTCTCGCTACGACCTGATGAATGATTTAATGTCGGCTGGCATGCATAGAATTTGGAAAAGTGCGTTCATTTCCTGGCTCGCGCCTGCACGGTCAGGTGCGCGGCCTCTTGATGTGCTGGATGTTGCGGGCGGTACCGCTGATATCGCAATGAAAATTACAGAGCGATCCCAGGGTCACGCCAGAGCAACCGTATTTGATATTAATGGCTCCATGCTTGGTGTTGGGCGCGAACGCGCTCAAAAACGTAATCTTGCTGATCAACTGACCTTCTGTCAGGGCAACGCTGAAGATCTGCCGTTCGAGGACAAGTGTTTTGACGTTTATACGATTGCTTTTGGTATTCGAAACGTCCCGCGCATCGACAAGGCATTGCAGGAAGCCTACCGGGTTCTACGCCCGGGCGGGCGGTTCATGTGCCTTGAATTTTCCAATGTTGATGTACCGATGCTGGACACAATATATGACCGTATCTCCTTTGATATCATACCACCGCTGGGTGGCATGGTCACTGGCGACGCAGAATCGTATCGGTATCTGGTCGAATCAATTCGCAAATTTCCCAATCAGTCCCGTTTCAAAAACATGATTGAAACGGCAGGGTTTGAGCGGGTTTCTTTCCGTAACCTGTCGGGTGGGATATCCGCGATGCACTCAGGCTGGAAAATCTAGCGTGGCATCAACTCTTTCCATATTACCCGGCCTTGTTCGGGTTGGTTTTGTTTTGGTACGCGAAGGTGTGTTGAGTGTCATACCCCTACCTGATCTACCGCTATCTGCCCGCTTTCTGGTTCGTTTTGCGAGGTTGTTTGAAAAAAGAACAATTTCGACAAAATCAACCGGCGAACGCTTATCGAGCGCGCTCAATCGGCTTGGACCTTCCTATATAAAACTTGGTCAGTTCCTCGCTGCACGACCAGATCTTATTGGAGAAGATCTGGCTCTTGCCCTGTCCACATTACAGGATCAGGTTCCTTCATTTTCGATGGAGGAGGCAAAGGCGTCAGTTTGCGCTGCCCTTGGCAAAGACGTTGACGATCTGTTTGACAGTTTTTCTGATCCAGTGGCTGCTGCCAGTATTGCCCAGGTGCACAAGGCAGAAATCACCGACGAAGCGGGCGTCACCCAAACCCTCGCAATTAAAATCCTGCGCCCGGGAATTCATCAAAGATTTCAGAAAGATCTCGATGGATTTTATGTGGTGGCAAGATTTGTAGAATGGTTACACCCACCGATCCGGCGTTTAAAACCTGTTGGCGTTGTTGATACGCTGTCCCGTTCAATGACTTTTGAACTTGATCTGCGCCTTGAAGCTGCGGCTCTTTCGGAGATCGCAGAAAACTGCCAGGACGACCCGGATTTTCGCGTCCCCGGAGTTAACTGGCAACGATCTTCAAAAACTGTTCTGTCGATGGAGTGGATCGACGGATACAAGGTTTCAGATAGACAGGCAATTATGGACGCCGGTTTTGATTGCGACAAGCTGGGTGAACTTGTTATTCAATCGTTCCTGCGGCAGGCGCTCCGCGACGGATTCTTCCATGCGGATATGCATCCAGGCAATTTATTCATAGATCATGATGGCAATCTGGTCCCTGTCGATTTTGGCATTATGGGCCGGATAGGCATGACTGAAAGACGATTTCTGGCAGAAATTCTATACGGCTTTATTATTCGCGATTATGACCGTGTGTCACGCGTTCACTTTGATGCCGGATATATTCCTGCRCACCAGAATATTGGAACTTTTGCCCAGGCACTGCGATCAATTGGCGAACCCCTGCAAGGCCGTCCGGCTTCCGAAATTTCAATGGGCGGATTACTATCCCAATTGTTTGAATTCACTGAAGTTTTTGAAATGCAAACCCGAACCGAACTTATCATGTTGCAGAAAACCATGGTGGTCGTTGAAGGTGTCGGGCGGTTACTTAATCCGGAATTGAACATGTGGACAGCAGCAGAACCTGTTGTGCGCGACTGGATCGAAAAAAATGTAGGGCCGGCTGCAAAAATAAGACAAGCATTGAACGGTGTGGAAGGATTGATCAGCCTTGGACAACATCTACCCGATCTTGCTGCCAGAGCTCAAAAACTGGCAATTGATTTTGAAGATGCCGGATCGCAGGGTATGAAGCTGGACCCGGATACAATTCTGGCAATCGGTAAAGCCGAAGCCAGGGCAAGTCGATCGGGACGTGTCGCGCTCTGGGTTATTGCCGGTGCGTTGCTTGTTCTGGTGTATCAAACTTTAGCATAGGAGACCTGCTGCGTGTCTATCCTGTCTGGTAAAAAAATTCTGCTCATAATTGGCGGGGGCATTGCTGCCTATAAATGCCTTGATTTAATTCGGCGCATTCGGGAACGAGATGCATCGGTCCAGGTCATACTAACCAAATCGGCCATCCAGTTTGTCACACCGTTATCAGTCGCGACGCTCAGCGGAGAAGCTGTATTGGGTGATCTTTTTGATCTGACTCGGGAAAGTGAAATTGGCCATATCGAACTATCACGTTCTGCAGATATCATTCTTGTCGCGCCGGCAACCGCTAATCTGATTGCAAAAATGGCACACGGACTTGACCCCAAACACACGTTTAACATTCATCCCGCACTTCTTTCACAACTTAATGGAAAATTTGGAGGAAATTTTGAGAAAATTGAGGAGAGATGTAGATTTGAATGAGAATGAACGTAATAAGTGTTAAAATATTACTGATAAGAGACTTTCTGATCTAGAAAATGCAATTAATCAAAAAGTCAACAGTAAATTTAATAATTTTTAGCA
>JAESRR010000297.1 GCA_016764535.1 Cohaesibacteraceae bacterium
CATTGGTCCAGGGGATTTGCCGTCCATTCGTCGCCTTTTTCACATCCCGCCGWAYCCGSCGCATCARYTGRGCSACATCCAGATTKGGCGTATTGATATGYTYRAGMAGYGCCKYKGTGAACGGACTRTTGAAACTGTYRTCRCCATCCAGMGCCACATTRCCTGGCTGKGTSGCAAAMCCGATCARSGTACCYGAMCCRCTWTCRAKSGGMGCMAGRCCYYKGCCAACCYGGGMMGASCGCGTSCCCATSGAKCGAGAMAGRCYGCGGGTCATYGGATTATCGCGRCAKGCATCCAGAAACACMAGATTGATCCGSTCTTCSCGYTCCATYACTTTCAAMACMGAKGAMAGWTCAATYGCYTCAAATKRCAAATCKGTTTCRTCRGCRATYRYSGCATYKACCGGCACCAGRAAATTGCTGCCRCCSACCTGYARACCATGYCCGGCRTAAAARAACAGCGCCACATCGGCMCCGGCAGAGASTTTGGARAAYTCRCGAATTTTGGAGATGAACCCGCGACGGTCCAGATCAATGCCGCGCACCACCTTGAAATCAAGGTTTTCCAGCGAGGCCGCCAGCGCCGTCGCATCGTTTTTCGGGTTTCGTAGTGGCGCAACTTCGGTATACGCCGAATTGCCAATCACCAGCGCGACACGGCCGGCAGCCTGCGCCACCACAGTCAGCGCCAATGATGCAATTAATACCCAAATTGAAATGATTATTCTGGACATGAAACCCACCTTCCCCCACCGGAAATTCTGGTCCGCATAGTCTGCGCCATTCTACGGGAAAATCAACCGTCAACCGGGATGAGAATGAACCGATCTTTGCGGTATTGGGTCAATTTGTCGAGATAAGAACAACAATTCCAGGTCAACACGTATTTCAACGCAGCGCCATGGACTCTGGTCGCCATCAGAGTGACGCGGAATATGATTTGACCGAGTGAGACACACAAACTGACAAACAGTGTTTGCTGCACACTAAATCTTCCACCATTTAACATCAATGTCAGCTCCACCCGATGTGTCACCCTGATGAAAATCAGGATCCATTTACACCCACCTGATATACATCAGGCGAAATAAAAACTGCACCACATCTTCCGCCCATGCAAATCCGGCACCGACTAACCACAGGCGCAGAGGATTTTCATGGCGGTTGTGGTCTCGACATTGAGGTCGCCGTTGATCGGGCCGGAATATAACCCATTGCGCGACAGTAAATTCTGCATGACCTGAAGTGTTTCAGGTTTCCATCGCCTTCGAACGACCAAAAGCGACATTTTGGTTTTGCTCTCCAGTGCCCGGTAATACCACTCTGCTGCTTCTGCAGGGTTGGTATCTGTCCCGGTACCATATTCAAGCATCAATGCGAGCCGATACTGGGCATCTGAATACCCCTCGTTGGCAGATTTCCGATACCAGAACACAGCCTCCTGTTGATCTTCAGCTATGCCTCGTCCGATCGCCAATGCGTTTCCCATTTTGAATGCGGCAATGGCATGGCCCTGTTCAGCCGCTTTGCGATACCACGAAAATGCCCAGGTGAGATTAGGCGCAACGCCACGACCACGATCAAACGCGCTCCCCATGGCATTCTGCGCGGCGGCATACCCCGAATTGGCTGCCGATCTATAATATCTGTTGGCGCGGCGCAGATCTCCCGCCTTGTCATGGGCACGGGCCAGCTGGAACCTTGCCCGTAAATTTCGAGGTTCCTGCTTCAGGGCGACCTCGCAAAAAGTAATTGCCAGTTTTGCCGGCAGGTTTTGAAAATCAACTCCTGTGATGTGCGAGGGATTATCATTATTAAATCCCTGGGCCGCTTCAAAATCGCATTTCTGCATCACAACATTCAGGATTGATGCCTTGTCCGGCGCTGGTTGTTGTGGAACCTGCGGCCGGTGTCCCGGCAGGCTGGCAATCCCGGTTGCTTCAAGTTTTTTGATCTTCCGTTTTGCGATAAAAACGAACCGGCCCCCGGGATATTGATTGAGATATTCCTGTAGCAATTCAACATCATTGCTGTTCTTAACTTCGTTCCAGAACGCAAGTTCGGTCAATGTGTCGGCAGCGCTGCCTGATGTACCCGGCTGTGTGACAACCGGCGGGCTGAAAATATCAGTACCGGTTTTGGGCTGCACAACAATACTGCGAAATGAAAAATCGCTGGTCAGGGATTCATTGGTCCAGGGGATCTGCCTGCCATTGGTCGCTGCTTTAACATCAACCCGTATCCGGCGCATCAATTGAGCCACATCCAGATTTGGCGTATTGATATGCTTGAGAAGTGCCGTTGTGAACGGACTGTTGAAACTGTTATCGCCATCCAGCGCCACATTACCTGGCTGTGTCGCAAACCCGATCAGGGTACCCGAACCACTTTCGATGGGAGCCAGACCCCGGCCAACCCGGGAAGACCGCGTCCCCATGGATCGAGAAAGACCGCGGGTCATCGGATTATCGCGACAGGCATCCAGAAACACCAGATTGATCCGGTCTTCCCGCTCCATCACCTTCAAAACAGATGACAGTTCAATCGCCTCAAATGACAGATCGGTTTCATCAGCGATCACCGCATCGACCGGCACCAGAAAATTGCTGCCGCCGACCTGTAAACCATGTCCGGCGTAAAAAAACAGCGCCACATCGGCACCGGCAGAGACTTTGGAAAATTCGCGAATTTTGGAGATGAACCCGCGCCGGTCCAGATCAATACCGCGTACAACTTTAAACCCTAAATTCTCCAGCGAAGCCGACAATGCAGTGGCGTCATTTTTAGGATTGCGCAAGGCAGAAACCTGGGTATAGGCCGAATTGCCGATGACCAGCGCGACACGTTCCATCGCGCCTGCAACGGGGGCAATCAACATGGAAAACAGGCATAAGCCTGCGACAAAGATAAATCGAACCAAGTAAACATCCCCCGGTGTACCGAAATTCCGGCCCGGTCAGTCTGGTTGAATATTCACAAAAATCAACTGCTAATTATGAGCTTGAATCAGCATCAGGCCGGTCAAAAACTGCACCACGCATAGGGTGTTTTAAGATGCCGGGCGAGAAAATCCATCAGCAGTCGAATACGCTTGTTATATTGCACATCGCTATGGCAGGCGATCCAGAGTTCCAGAGCAGGGAACGGGGTTTCCGGCAGCACCGGCACCACATCGCCCCATTGTTCAGCAAGGCCATGATGGGTCGCGCCGATGCCAGCCCCGCCGCGAATAGCTCCTATATGACCAAGAATACTGTCGGTGCGCAGGGTGAAATCAGATGGCAACAATTCAACCCCCAGCATCCATGCACCCTCAATGAAGGTCATATCACGATCCATCCCGATAAACTCATGCTGTTTGAGGTCTTCAAAACTATCCGGCATTCCAGCGCGCGCGATATAATCACGATGCGCAAAAAAACCCAATCTAAGCGATGCTATTTTGCGCGCCATTAAATCATTTTGCTGCGGTCGAAACATCCGGATCGCAATATCGGCATCACGTTTGAGAAGGTTTGATACGGCGTTATCAACCACCAGCTCAACGTCGATACCGGGGTTTTCGCGCATAAAGTTGCCAAGCAATTTGGGCAGGATCATTACCCCGAATATCTCGTTGGCCGAAATCCGCACCGTGCCGGAGATATCTTCATCAAGCCCGGCGGCCAGCCTGTCGAACCCGATGGCGCTTTCCATCATCTGACGCGCCGTGATAATCAGATCAGCCCCGCGATCGGTGAGCTTCATCCCCTCTCGACTGCGCACGAATAGTGGAACTTTCAATTCCGCTTCCAGCATATCGATGTGACGCCCGATTGTCGGTTGAGCCAGACCCAGATGACGTGACGCGGCAGAAAGACTGCCCGCATCTGCCACCGCCTGAAAGCTTCGAATGAGATCCCATGAATAATTCATGCGAGCATCTATGCATTTTTCTATATCAACTATCAATATTTGGGCAATTTATATATCCAAATGCATGAACTAGTTTGAGGTCAATGAAAACAACGGGCCAACACACGGGCCCACAAAAAGGAATGACCCAATGAACATCCTCGCAACAAGCGCAATCGCAATTACCGCAGTTTTCGCATCAGCATGGGGCGCAGGCCAGTTTGTTGACCGTAACCTGCACACACAAATCATCATTGATGCACCGGCCAGCGAAGTCTGGGACCAGCTTGCAGATATTAAAAGCTATAGTTCATGGAACCCGTTCATCAAACAATTCTCCGGTATTTTGAAAGCTGGCGAAACCATCAATGTCACCATCCAGCCGGACGGTGGATCTGCGATGACATTCACCCCGCTTGTTCTGAAAGCTGCACAGAATAAAGAACTCCGCTGGATCGGCAAACTTGGTTTTAAAGGTGTGTTTGATGGTGAACATTATTTCATCATCAGCCAGACAGCAGACGGCAAAACCCTGTTTAAACATGGCGAAAACTTCTCCGGCATGCTGGCTCCCCTGCTGTTGGCGATGATTGCTGACGACACATTGAAAGGATTTAAATCGATGAATGAAGCCTTGAAAAAACAGGTTGAGGCGTAAAGGCGAGTCGCAATTACTGACTTCAACAATCCACAAACCATAAGTGCGCAAGACCTGCATATCCACTCTGTGGGATAGATCATTCATGCGGGGAGCCCGGCATCAACAAACCCGGGTTCAGCCGCTGATGATCAAGGAAAGTCTCAATATGTTTGAAGTTGAAGTCACAACACAGAATAACCGGCGTTTGGCGGGAATGGCACACAAGGGAGCCTATGATGGAATCGGCGTGGTCTTCCAAAAACTGGCGACACTGGCGAGCCAACGCAATCTCTGGTCGGCAAGTGTCAACCAAATGGCAGGTGTCTATCATGATGATCCGGCAAGYGTSGCTGAAGCTGATTTGCGCTCCCATGCCGCGATCGTTATTCCCGCAGATATGGATCTCCCACAAGGGCTTGAGGAAGTGAAATTACCGGCAGGCAAATTCGCCGTGCTGCATTACAAGGGACCCTATGCCGGGATCAAAAATGGCTGGGCACAGCTTGGCGGCAAGTGGTTGCCATCATCGGGTGAAAAGCCGGTCAAAAACGGTGCGTGTTTTGAACTATATCTCAATGACCCGGCATCAACCCCGGAAGCAGATTTGTTGACGGATATTTATATCCAGCTGGAAGCGTAGCTTTCCATCACGAACGGGGGATGTGGGTGGCCATAGGCCCGATGCGTCCTCCGTTGTTTTGTTTGGCCGCAAGGTATGTAAAAGTAGATAGCAAATACGATGGTTACACATCAGAGGCCCTAACGTCTTTTGTCATTGCAGCAATCTCCGCATTATGGATTCCAGCCTCCGCTGGAATGACACAGAGGATTTGTCCAGTTTTGGAACAGCATAAGAAAGTCAGTCAGTTACTCCAGCACCCCCCATCCCCCTGTGTCATGCTGATGGCGATCAGCATCCATAGTGATGCCTTGCAACAAGCACGGCGGTATATACGACACACACAAAAACATTGCTGAAAGCCCGGGTTCTCAACTTCTTCTGTCAATATGGCAATCACGGCATGATGGGTCCTGAACAAATTTCAGGACGACATGGAGCGCGCCGCAAACGCCGGAGAAACACCACAATTTCAGTAGTCTGGCTCCAACCCATCCC
>JAESRR010000119.1 GCA_016764535.1 Cohaesibacteraceae bacterium
GAGAACGTTTTTGCAAATATCAAATCTGGTGAAAAAATCAGCATTGGAGTTGGTCAAAAAGGTTCTTCCAACAATTTTGCGATTGAAAAAATCCTGATGTCCTTTGGCTATAATTACGCCCAATTGCGTGACGGTGGCAGTAATGTAGTTCAGGGTGCTCAACAAGGTCTGGTGGATGCGTTTCAAAACCGCCAGCTTGATATTTATACGAATACTGTGGGAATGAACTCCAACGACCTTACACAGGCAATTACCGCCCGAAATGGCAAAGTGTTTTCATTACCAGATGCAATAGTTGAGAACATGGTATCCAAATGGGGATATGTGCCATTCACAATTCCGGCCGGTACATATAAAGGCCAGGATCACCCGGCAAACTCACTAAATCTATCAACTGTCATTTTTACCACCGCGGATATGGACGACCAGATCGTTTATAATATGGTTAAAGAGATGGCTGAAAATCATGACCGTCTGATTGCGGCCTATGGAGGATTCAAACGTTGGAAACCAGCTGATCTGCCAATCGGACATCCTATACCCACACACCCTGGTGCGGTCAAATATTACAAAGAGCGTGGCTGGCTGAACTAAAATTATCATCCCCCCCCCGAGGGCGGCCACTCTGGCCGTCCTTTCTCTTTGAAATAACAGGTGTCACTAATGCTGGATCGTGGTTATCAGCGGCTGCAAGAATTAAGGGATGCAACTTTCCCGGCAGAACAACGCAAACTGGTCGGCTGGCATCGGGTAATCGTCAGCATAGCTGCTATCATAATTACTGTTTACACACTCTACGTAGCTTTCACTATTACTCCTGGTGAAGTAAAAATGCGCGGCTTTCATCTGATGTTCACGCTGCCTTTAACGATGTTGCTTTATCCCGCATTTCGCAATGGAAATCCCTCAAGGCCTTCGTTGTTGGACTGGATACTTGCGTTATCTTCAATAATGGCTTTTGCATGGGCCATTTATCGTGCTGACGCGTGGCTTGAGCGCTATGTGGGATACGATCCCATTCCAGTCGCAGATTTTGTGTTTGGTTGCATTGCCATGTTGACCATTTTCGAGGCGACGCGCAGGACAGTTGGATCAACCATCATCATACTCAATTTGGTGTTTATTTCATATGCTCTGACAGGTCCGTTGTGGCCAGGCATTCTCGAACATGGAGGGTTGTCAATTCATGAACTAATTGAAACCATGTACATGGATGCAGAAGGTATTTTCAATTTCATTACGGGAATTATGGCCACATATATTTTCACATTTTTACTATTTGGAGTGTTTTTAAGGATTTCCGGAGGAGATCGTGTTTTTACCGATCTAGCTGCATCAATAGCGGGACATCGCCGCGGAGGCCCTGCAAAGGTAGCGGTGGTATCCAGTGCATTGATGGGGATGTTATCTGGCAGTTCCATATCCAACGTATCCACAACCGGAACCATGACAATTCCGATGATGAAACGCCTTGGTTTCAAAAACTATGAAGCCGCTGCCATTGAGGTGGTTTCATCTGTTGGAGGTGGTCTGATGCCTCCCCTTATGGGCACCGGTGTCTTCATTATGGCAAGCCTGACAAGCTTGCCTCTCGTCACAATTCTTATGTATTCTCTGGCACCTGCCCTGCTTTATTACGCCGCAATTTATTTTTATGTGGACATCAAGGCTGCTGAACGTAATTTGAAAGGAATACCAAAAAGTGAGCTTCCCCGTTTAAAAGATGTTCTTCTAAATGGCGGACATGTATTCATACCAGTCATAGTTTTAATCGTTTTATTATTGCTAAAATTTACGCCATTTCTTGCCAGCGCAGCCTGTGTTGTTATGACTATTGGAATTACCTTTGTACGTAAAAGCACCCGGATGAATTTGCAAAAGCTGCTGACTGCGCTTGAAGCAGGCGCGCGGGTGGCAATTACTATCTCCGCACTTTTGGCTAGCGCAGCCATTATTTATGCCGTCACCGTACACACTGGTTTGCTCACAAAAGTAACGTCAATTCTACTCGCCTATTCAGGTGGCTCAGCGGTCCTTGCCATCATCTTGATTGGTCTCATGTCATACGTAATTGGCATGGGTCTACCGGTCACCGCTTCCTATGTGATAATCGCGGCACTTGGTGCCGGAGCGCTACAGGAAATGGGTCTTTCGGTACTTGCTGCCCATTTGGTCATATTTTGGTTTGCGCAGGATTCCACAATTACTCCYCCRATTTGTATGACGGCTTTTGTYGGAGCAAGGATTGCCGAGGCACCTCCCATGCGCACTGGATGGGAGTGTGTAAAAATAGCAAAAGCACTYTATATCATCCCGTTTATGTTTGCATTYTCCAGTTTACTTGATGATAGCTGGGGTGAAGTCATTTTTGATTTTTCAATTGGYCTGCTCATGTTCTTTATCATTCCTGTTGCTACAACAGGATATTGGCGCTGGCCTCTTGGTTTGGTTACGCGAGGTGTACTTTTTATCACCAGCGCGGTTCTATTTATGGCTACAGTCGGTGATGCTACCACTGGTCTGCTTTGGCTCGCGGGTGCCGCAGCTCTTATTCTGCTGTCGTTGCTGCTGGCAAAGCGTGAAAAACAAGCCATTCCAACGGCGGTTTGAACGACAAACAATTGATGACCTGAACATGATTTACTGATACCAAAAACAAATATCGGAGTGGACAACACCATAACCCGTTGATTCCACGGCAGTAACGATCTTGAATAAGCGGTGTGTATGATGACGACTGGCGAAAAACATAAAAACCACAACACATATTTTGTGCCAGGACTATTTCGAGGATTACGTGTTCTCGAAGTTATTGCCGAATTTGAAAAGGCAATGACTGTCAGTGAGATTGGGCGGGCAATTGGTGTAAGCCGGTCATCTGCATTTCGATTGATATATACGTTGAATGATATGGGGTTTATCGCAAGCGGCGATGAGGGGCGAACATATCAACTCGGAGCCCGCGTACTTAATCTGGGATTTTCGTTTCTTGCATCTCAGGACTTTATACAAACTGCCCGGCCGGAACTTGTAGCATTACGAGACGAAACGGGCATTTCCAGCCATCTTGCAATTTTGGAGCAAAATGATGTTTTGTTTCTCGATTGTATTCAATCTACATCTGGATTTCTGAGCAATGTTAATGTTGGCCGTCGCGTCCCGGCCTACGCAACGCCTCTTGGGTGGTTGCTTCTATCGGAATTATCGGCACGGGATTTGGTAAAAAAATACGAATCAGTAAATCTGGTGCAATTAACAAACAAAACACCGAGAACTATTGAAGACATATTRTCTAATGTTTCAAAAGCTGGTGCCAGAGGTATYGTTGTTAGCCACGGCATTGTTGCAAAAGGAGGCTGTTCAATTTGTGCGCCGATTTACGACAAAACCGGCAAGATAGTTGCTGCGCTGGACATTTCTGGTCCAGAGTCGATTTTTGACGGTATTGATATCGAAGCAACTCTTGTACCGAAAGTTAAATTTGCATCGCAAAATATATCCCGAAAATTGGGATATATGGGTTATTAGATACAATTATCTTGTGCCTGGGCACCCCAAATGAGCAGTGAAAAGAACCGTTTCGTTTAGCAGATGTTTTTCAGTAAAATAGACACTGACTGTAACTGATGGCGCTGCCACAGCATCACTCAACATCAATTACCACCTCCCTTCCCATCTTGATCGTGTAAATAGTGTATTACTAAACTTCAATAATTTGTTGCTTTGATTATAACCTGATGGAACGTTGCTCCATCTTGGAATTTCCCATTATAATAATTCAAATTTTTATAATTGAAACGAAACCAATAATGTTCAATTTTGACAATACCTATGCAAAGCTTCCTGAACGTTTTTATTCCAGAGGAAATCCGGATGTCTCAAACGATCCGCAATTAATTTATTTTAACAATGACCTGGCGGGAGAGCTGGGTATTCAGGTAGATTCTAAAGACACCGCCCAGATTGAAGAATACTTTTCTGGAGCCAGATTGATAAAGGGCTCTCAACCTCTTTCACAAGCTTATGCCGGACATCAGTTTGGAAACTGGTCTCCTCAACTTGGTGATGGAAGAGCTTGTTTACTGGGTGAAGTCATTGGCACCAACGGTCAGCGCCGGGATATTCAATTAAAGGGTTCCGGAGCAACACCCTGGTCGAGAAATGGAGATGGTAAATACGCGCTCGGCCCGGCAATTAGAGAATATCTTGTGAGTGAAGCGATGTGTGCGCTTGGGGTGTCTACTACCCGATCACTGGCTTTGGTTACCACTGGTGAAACAGTTTTTAGAGAAGTACCTCGACCTGGTGCTGTATTGACCAGAATTGCAGCTAGCCATATCCGCGTCGGAACGTTTCAATATTTCTATGCCAGAAGAGATAATGAAGCATTGGAAATACTTACAGATTACGCGCTGAACAGACATTATCCCGGTGATCACTCAGAGCCAAATAATGCTCTTGCACTGTTGAAAAATGTTGTCTGTAACCAGGCGAGCCTGATTGCCAGTTGGCTGGGCTTCGGATTCATTCACGGCGTTATGAATACCGATAATATGGCAATTTCAGGTGAAACAATTGATTTTGGGCCCTGTGCATTTATGGATGTATTTGATCCTCAAAAAGTATTTAGTTCAATTGATGTTAATGGTCGTTATGCATGGGGCAATCAACCAGCGATGGCACAGTGGAACCTCGCCCGTTTTGCTGAAACCCTTTTACCGATGATTGATGCTGACGAGAACACAGCCATGAGATTGGCAGATGACGCTGTCAATGCATTTTCAGACCAGTTCAATGACCAGTATTTATCTACATTTGGTAAAAAACTCGGTTTTTCAAAACCCGGTTCATCCACCGAAGAACTGGTGGATAAAACACTTCGGCTGCTAGCAGAAAATCAAATTGATTTTACTCTGTTTTTTCGCCAGCTGAATGAATCAAATGGCGATGATCCGGGGAAAATATTGAAATCCATGTTCAAACAAGAGGATCAGCTGCAAAACTGGTACAAAGATTGGAAAAAATCCTTGAATTTGCAAGGTATCTCGACGGTCTCCGCGACGACAACAATGGAACATGCCAATCCCGTATACATACCGCGAAATCATACAATAGAGAAAATTATTGATTCGGCATGGACAGGTGATTTTGATCAATTTCGGGAATTTCAGGAAGTGTTATCAAGGCCATATAACTTCAACAGAAATTTTGTTGCTTATGAGTCGCCTCCACTTGATGAAGAAATAGTTGCCGCAACATTTTGTGGTACCTGATAAGCCGACTTAAATTGCAAGGCGCTGCCGGAAACGAAAACGCCGCCTGTAATTGGCGACGTTCCCGGTTTCAATGCTAAACTATTTTGCTTCAGTTAATCAGTGTCGCTGCGGTATTTTCGCGTATCTCATCGAGACTAACACCATCAGCGGTTTCGACAATCCTGAGGCCGCCTTCAACCACGTCAAACACACCCAGATTGGTGATAATTCTATCGACAACAGATTTCCCGGTTAAGGGTAAAGTGCACTCTTTCAGAAGTTTTGTTGCACCCTTTTTGTTAGTGTGATCCAT
>JAESRR010000159.1 GCA_016764535.1 Cohaesibacteraceae bacterium
CAAAAAAGGAAACAGAACAAGCTATCAGTGCCGCCGCTAAAGTATTACCGGATTGGCGTGCTCTAGCCGCACATGAGCGGGCAGGTTATCTAAAGGCTTGGCATAAATTAATAATAAAAAATAGTCAAGAATTAGCGTATTTAATGACCCTTGAGCAGGGCAAGCCTATAGCTGAGGCCTTGGGTGAAATAAATTATGCGGCAAGCTATGTTGAGTGGTTTGCGGAAGAAGCCAAGCGGGTTTATGGGGATACCATCCCGGGCCATCAGGATGATAAACGTATAATGGTACTGAAGCAGCCGGTTGGCGTGGTTGCGTCGATTACTCCCTGGAATTTCCCCAATGCCATGATTGCGCGCAAAGTCGCACCGGCCCTGGCAGTTGGTTGCGCAGTTGTGGCAAAACCCGCAGCAGAAACACCGCTTTCGGCACTGGCCATGGCATATTTGGCTCGGCAGGCGGGCCTGCCTGACGGTCTGTTTAACATAATTACAAGCCAGAAATCAGCGGAGATCGGGCGTGAATTCTGCAATAATCCTGTTGTACGCAAACTCACATTCACTGGTTCGACGCAAACCGGTCGTATATTGATGCGCCAATGTGCAGACACAATCAAAAAAATCAGCCTTGAGCTCGGAGGGAACGCACCATTTATTGTGTTTGACGACGCTGATCTGGATGCAGCTGTTGAAGGCGCGATGATCGCCAAGTTCCGCAACAACGGCCAGACATGTGTGTGTGCAAACCGCATATACGTTCAGACCGAAGTCTATGAGGATTTTTCCAAAAAACTTGCTCATGCTGTTTCCAAAATGAATGTCGGAGACGGTTTTGAAAAGGGAATGTCAACGGGGCCGCTTATCGACGAGCGCGCTGTAGAAAAAGTCACCAGTCATATTTCAGATGCCGTAATCAAGGGAGCATCCGTTCTTATTGGTGGAAGCCGCCACGCTCTTGGAGGTACATTTTTTGAACCCACTATTCTTGTCAATGTAACCAAAGAGATGATGATTGCCAGCGAGGAAACATTTGGGCCTGTGGCTCCGCTTTTCCGGTTTGAAAGTGTTGAGGATGTCATCACTCAGGCCAACGATACCATATATGGTCTGGCATCGTATTTTTACGCAAGCGATCTGACCCGCGTGTGGCAGGTACTGGAAGCACTGGAATACGGAATGGTTGGCATTAACACCGGTTTGATTTCAACAGAAGTTGCGCCATTCGGGGGTGTTAAACAATCGGGTCTGGGACGTGAAGGCTCGAAATACGGTCTTGAGGATTATCTGGAGCCCAAATATGTGTGTTTTGGGGGCATTTAGTCATAGATGCCTGGCAATGGAAAAGGCGCAGTTTTATTTGCGCCTTTCAAAATTCCGTAACAATTTATTCTGCTTGCCTTGTTTTGAAAAACTTCGCAATGCGTTCTGCCATCAAGTGTGTGTCAAGGCGCTTGCTGAATCCGGTTTCAGCGTCGGCCACAAGATTTATAGGTAGTTTTGCTTTTCGCAATTTTGTCAAATCACGGCCAAAATCTGTCGTGAATTCGGGATGGGCCTGCATCGTGTAGGCCTTGTTGCCATAAGTCACAAATGCGTTTTCACAAAATTCCGAAGTGCCGGTTTGTGTGGCGTCATCAGGAAGGATAACAACCTGATCCTGGTGCCAGGCAATGACATTGCTTTCATTGGTATTACCGGGAAGCGCGTATGACTGATTGCCAATTGACCAGCCCTCTCGAAATTTTTCGACTTTGCCACCAAGAGCTTTCGCCAAAATCTGATGACCAAAGCAAATGCCGACAATAGGAATATCAGAATCGTAGGATTGTATGAGAAATTCCTCCAGCCGCGAAATCCAAGGGTGGTCCTCATAAGCTGCATGAGCAGAACCTGTAATGAGCCAGCCATCGGCGTCCTGAATGGATTCGGGAAACTGATTGTCTACAACATTATAGGTTTCAAATTCAAAACCCTGACCGTCCAGGAGAGTTTTAAACATATCGGAAAAGTCGCCATGCTTTTCCAGCAACACATCCAGCACATGTCCAGTTTGTAAAATTCCAATCTTCATGAATCGGCTCCTGTCTGCTAGAGGTCGAGAACTATATTTCCGGAAGGTTTTGCGCAACAAATCAAAACGCTGCCCTCCGGGGGACGTTCCATCGGCTCAATCGAATATTCTATTTTTCCCGATTCCAGAAGTGTTTTGCAACTGTCACATGTTCCTGCTCTACAACTAAAATCAGCCATAACACCATGTTCTTCCGCAAATTCCAGCAGATTATCAAATTCAGGATCCCAGATTGTATCCAGCCCGGATTTTGCAAAGGACACTGTGAGTTGGTCGTTCATATCTGGAATTATCCTGATTTGCTCAGGTGCAGATGAAACTGTTTTACAGTCCACAGGCTTCAATAAAGATGCCGGACCGAAAAATTCGTAACTGATCCGGGTTTCCGGAATGCCCAGAGACAACAGGGTTTCAAACATTGCCTGCATAAAAGGCCCTGGACCACAAAGATAGACATCATAATCATTCAGTGGCAACAATTTTTGTAACAGGTCCCGGGTTACAAATCCCTCGGTGTCAAATGTTTGTCCTTTGATATCTGTAGATTGTGGATTTGCGTAACAGACATGGGATTTGAGAAGGGGGAAGGCCCTTTCGAGCACTGAAATTTCCTCGCTCATCGCGTGTACCTCGCCGTTTTCACATGCATGAATAAACCAGGTTTCCCTGGTGCCTTGTTCGGCAAGGGCGTGTGCCATGGCGACAAGCGGAGTTTGACCGACGCCTCCACCAAGCAGGATCACGGGCCGCGATGAGGTTTGATCAAGCGTGAATTTCCCRGCKGGRCCRAAWGCGGTCAGACGATCATCAACCTTTAGYTGATCATGGAAGTAATGGGATACAAGRCCGGATGGGATATCTGTTGATCCGATTGGTGCATCCTCACGCTTTATTGTTACGCGAWGATGGTCACCGGACCAGTTTGAGATACTGTATTCCCGTTTTACAGAACGGCCATTATCACCTGCAGGAACTTCAAATACCAGATATGAACCTGGATCAAATGTGGGGCACAGGCCGTTAGTTGGTTTTAGAATGAAAGATGTGATGTTTCCTGATTCAACAATTTTGTCCGATATTTCGAATTCGTGTGTGTCTGGTTGCATGGGGGTATCGCCGGTTTGTATTCACACCTGCCATATTCCTGCGGTGCGGAATTTACAGTTAGATCAGGCCAACCTGACAGAGAGTTTTTCAATGCCGTTGACGAAGTTCGAATGYACRTATTCRGGTTTTTCRGTAATCTCGAGTTTCATATCACGCTTTAGTATTTCTTCGATCAACACCCGTAATTCAATGCGTGCCAGCCCTGCACCAAGGCATGTGTGTACACCGCCGCCACCATATCCGACATGGGGTGTGGGTGGACGCTGGATGTTAAATTCGAGAGGGTTTTCAAATCTACTTTCATCAAAATTGGCGGACGCGTACCACATGACAACTTTCTCGCCCTTTTTGATCAAAGTCCCCGCCAGCTGCGTATCTTTTGTTGCAGTTCGGCGAAAATACAGGATCGGGGATGCGTAACGAACAACTTCTTCAACTGTTCCTGCCATCAACCCTGGATCATTTTTGAGCTTCTCAAACGCCTCGGGAAATTGCTGCATTTGGAGAACAAGATTGGACATTGCTGAACGGGTCGTTTCATTACCCGCAAAAATCAGCAGGCGGAAAAAGTTGGTAAACTCTGAATCTGTGAGGCGTTCGCCATCAATTTCGATGGCCATAAGTTTGGAAACCAGATCATCCTTCGGCTCTTTGCGGCGTTTTTCTCCAAGCTCCCGGGCGTAATTTGAAAGCGCGAAAGCTGCCGGGCTGTTAAAAGGGAGAAGACGAAGGGGGATGGTATTGCCGTAGGCATTTGGGTCAAGGGGTTTGGCAGAAGTGCCGGCAACCAGATAATCTGTTAGTTCGATCATGTAATTGTAGTCTTCCGGGGGGACCCCCAGCATGTCGCAAATAATACCTATGGGGATCGGTTTGGCTATCCTGGAAACCCAGTCACCACCGCCTTCGGCAATCAATTCATCCAAAAGAACTGCGGCTCGTTTACGCACGACCGGGTCATAATCACGGATATTTCTGGGAATAAATCCTGGATTGACCAGCCGTCGCAACCGGGTGTGATCTGGCGGATCCATATCAATCATTGAAGCACGTGCATCCAGCGCGTCTTCATCGATGGTGTAAATTTGAATGTGCCCGACGCCGGAACTGTACGTGTCCGTATCTCTTGAAACATCCGCAACATCCTCAAATCGACCAACGCACCAAAATCCATCTCCCTGCGAACCGATCGGGTTCCAGACAAGCCCCGGTGCGTCTCGCAT
Source organism: Cohaesibacteraceae bacterium (assembly GCA_016764535.1). Taxonomy (GTDB): domain Bacteria; phylum Pseudomonadota; class Alphaproteobacteria; order Rhizobiales; family Cohaesibacteraceae; genus JAESRR01. The sequence goes on from JAESRR010000159.1 coordinate 4,401, forward strand.
TTTTTTGAATACAGAATGAGGAATACCGTTATCAAATAGATCCGGATTGTTGAGGTTTTTTTCAAAAACGGGCTTGTTACTCATCATGTTTCCCCAAAAAATCGATCATTGAATTCTGTATACAGTACTCAATGAATTCTGTATACAGAGAATTGAAATGATTTGAAAACCCTCAAAAAAATTGAACACAATATTCAATTGACGAGAGGCAGGAGAACTTATGAATACACAGCCAGAAAGTGTAATAGATCAATTTGATGGCCAGATAGCATGGCGTGAAACCGGTCTGGGAGAACCAGTGATTTTATTACATGCGATGGCTGGATCATCGACAGCCTGGATGCCTCAATTGGAATGTCTCGGGAAAAAATATCGTTGTATTGCATGGGATATGCCCGGGTTTGGCAAGTCAATGTCCCTTGGAAATGGCTCCCGAATGGTTGAAACCGTTTTGGCACTTCGAAATTTTGTAACCAACAGTCTCGGATTGAACTCTGCCCATTTTGTCGGTCTTTCTGTGGGGGGGATGATCTTGCAACATTTCGGAGCTGCCCATCCAGATATGATCAAGTCTCTTGTGATCCTCGACAGTTCACCGAAATTTGGATTTGGCGGAGATTCAGATGCAACAGAGTTTGTTAATTCAATACTTGGTGATCTCGACAGCGGAAAATCTGTCGAAGAATTCTCTAACGGCATGGTCCGGGCAATTGTCGGACCTCAATGTCCCGAGATAATTAAAGTTGAAGCTATTGCAGCTATGAGCAGGGCAACAAGCGCAGGCCTTAAACTCACCACCCATCTGATTGGTGAACACGATGCTCTGGAGAAGCTTCAGGGTATCAAAGCACCAACTCTGGTTATGGCCGGTGAGAATGACACGGATACGCCGCCAGCCTACGCGCGTTATATAGCCGAACAAATTGATGGTGCCCGTTTCGAGATGATTGACAACGCCGGTCATCTTTCCAACCTGGAAAATGCAGGCGCGGTCAATCGTCACCTACTTGACTTCATCGGAACCCAATCCTGATCTTTACATCGAATTTTTTTTGGAGGCGTATATGCGCGCGGCTATTCTTCACAAACCGGGTACAGACCTGACTATTGAAACAATCACTCTGTCCAACCCCGGTCACAACGAAGTGCTGGTAGAAGTGGCGGCGACCGGTTTATGTCATACTGACCTGCATTTTATGGAAGGTCACCTGGAGCTCCCGACACCAACAGTTTTGGGTCATGAAACTGCAGGTATCGTACGTGCGGTCGGAAAAGGCGTGACTTATCTTCWGCCAGGRGATCATGTCATAGGGTGTTTATCTGCATTTTGCGGGTGTTGCCATATGTGYCTYTCGGGCCATCCATCCATCTGTGAAGATCAGGCATCGATTAATCGATTGGTGARTGAAAATCCAAGGATGCAACTGGATGMAACGCCACTGCATCAGTTYATGAACCTCTCGGGTTTTGCGGATCACATGTTGGTGCACGAACATGCCCTGGCTAAAATTGACAAGGCAATGCCCCTGGACAAGGCAGCGCTGATTGGCTGCGCGGTAACCACTGGTGTCGGCGCAGTCATGCGAACTGCCAATATAGAAGTTGGGTGCACTGTCGTGGTTATTGGCTGTGGATCTGTTGGATTAAACGCAATTCAGGGTGCAAGGCTGGCTGGTGCCCTCGACATTATTGCGATTGATATCAGCCCTGAWAAGCTGGCTATGGCTTCGATGTTTGGTGCAACACATACCATCAACTCTACTGAACAGGATCCCGTGAAAACSGTKCTGGAGTTAACCGAYGGCAGGGGGGTGGAATATAGCTTTGAGGCAGTCGGTGCGCCCGCGTTGGCACGCCAGGCATTTTTGATGCTGCGTAAAAACGGAACAGCGGTGTTGATCGGCCTGATGTCCACGGGAGCTGAGATATCATTGCCATTTCATCATTTTATTGCCGAGCGGCGCGTGATGGGTTGTGATATGGGGTCCAATCAATTCCGCACGGATATGCAACGGCTTTGCAAATTTTATCTTGATGGGCGGCTGAACCTTGATGCCATGCTTACCGGAAGGCTGCCACTTGGCAAAATCAATGACGGATTTGCCTCAATGAAAAAGGGTGAAGGCCTCAGAACTATCATCGACTTTGCAATCAGCTAGCCTGAACAAAATTATGCTGCCAGTGCATTTAGCTGGAGATCCAGCCCATTTTGAATATGGGCACGCATTGCTGCCTCAGCGGCAGCGGGATCTCCGTCACGCATAACGGAGCAAAGCTGGTGATGATTTCCCAGAGATTTTTGCAATTCGTCGTCGGTTATTGCTGCAAACAGATGAAATGAAAATCCGCGATTCCACATTTGATCAAACATTTCGAGTAGATACCGGTTTGCGGTGCGTTCAACAAACGACCGGTGAATGTTTTTATTAGCGTCGTAATAATCTGAAGCGGTCGTCAGGTCTCTGGATTCTTCAAGTGTGATGATTGCTTCAATTTGTGCAATAAATTTGGTGTTTTTTTGTTCTGTCAAAAGCCGGATAGCGTGACCTTCAATCGCAGCCCTTGCCTGATAAATCTCGAGAACTTCGCTGGATTCAATTTGTCTGATTACAAATCCACCGCGGCCGGACATTTCAAGAATACCTTCCTGTTCCAGACGTAACAAAGCCTCACGCACCGGGGTTCGGCTTATTTCCAGCTCACTGGCCAGCTTTTCCTGGACAATTCGTTTTCGGGCATCAATGTCGCCCTTGTGAATAGCGTCTACGATTTGGCTATATACTTCGTCGGCGAGCCGGATGCGGGGAGCTACAATTTTTTTAAAAACAGACATATCGATCTCTTGATGACAGTGTATGGAAACATTGCTGCTCATTGTATTCAGAATTCACGTAGACAGTGTAATGATAATTCAATCGCAATCAATTTAATTAGACATTTATCGCACTGAAATGCCATTGCCATTATGGTAATGGCGGAAATATCGGATATTTTTCAGAGAAACACAGGTATTTTTTGATTATTCTGGAGGCACAAAGATAGTTTTATCAAATTTATTGCATGTAATTCATTCATTTCAAAAATAAATCCACAAAATCGAACTTTAAGTGTAGGAATTTAGAAATTAAAAAGGCTTGCATACTGAATACAGTAGTGCACAATTACATCCAGCAGAATTACTCCAGGAGGAATGGCGTGTCATTTTCTGATTTTTCGTTGCCCGAAGGTACACACACCGTAGTTCTTGGTGTTGGTGACGTGAACGGATTTATGCGTGGCAAGCGCATTCCGGCCAGGCAATGGGAACGCACTTGCAGAGACGGCAATGCCATTATTGCAGCATTGTTTGCTATGGATATGACGAGTGATGTCTGGGATACGCCTTATTGTAGTTTCGATAATGGCTATGTGGACATGCATATGTTTCCTCTGCACGTGCCGATTGCTTCGCCCTGGGAACCAGGTGTTGCCATCTGTATGGCGCGCGCGGAAGGTCTTGATCATCAGCCTGTGCCGATTGACCCGCGAAATGTATTGCTGCGTCAGGTCGAACGGGCTGCTGCGATGGGATTTGAAGTAAAGGTCGGTACCGAGCTTGAATTCTATCTGCTGGATCCGAAAACAAAGAAGCCAACGTTCAACAGCAATCAGGTTTATGGAATAAACCGATCTGCTGAAATGGAGCATGTGCTGGGGCCAATTCGAGAACATCTTACGGCCCTCGATATTCCCATAGAACAGTCAAATCCTGAATATGCCGCCGGGCAGGTTGAAGTAAACATACGATATGATGAGGCTATGAAAGCGGCTGACCGTGTGGTTTTGTTCCGCGCAATGGTCAAGGAAATAGCCACGCAGCATGGGTATTTGGCAACGTTTATGGCTAAGCCGTTTATTGCTGAATCCGGAAGTGGTTTTCACACGCATTATTCTCTTTGGAAAGACAACAAAAACCAGTTTGCCCAGGACGGTAAGTTGAACGGTACCGGGCGAGCTTTTATGGCCGGATTGCAACTGCGGATGGTTGAAATGTCGCTTGCGACTTCAACCACCCCCAACGCCTACCGTCGTCGACAGCCCTATACGTTTTGTCCGATGAATGCCAGTTGGGGATACGACAATAGAACAGTCGGATTGCGTGTAATTGAAGGTCCGGATTCCGCCGTTCGTATCGAAAAGCGGGATGCTGCGGCCGATTGCAATCCTTATTATTTGCTTGGCTGCGAAATTGCGGCCGGGCTGGATGGTATTGAACAAAAGCTGGAGCCAGGGCCGGTAACGGATGGCAATGCATATGAAGATGATCCAGCCACACCGCTGCCACTTACATTGGATGTAGCTGTTGAGCTGGCGCGAAATTCCGATTTCATGAAAGAGGTGTACGGCACCGATCGCCTCGCGATTGTGCTGAAGCAAGCTGATCGTGAAATTGCATTTGTGCAGGATCAGGTAACGGCAGTCGAGACAGAGCGTTATCTGGAGAATTTTTAGGAATACTGGACTGCCGGAAATATGGCCGGTTACATATCGTGCAATCAAAGATTAATTGATGGGTCAACTGGAGATGATCCATGAGGACAATTGTGGCCATTTTTTTGAATGTGCATGGCGCGACTAACACACTGATACGAGCAAAAGCCTCGTTCATATTTTCAGGAGAAACCAGCTAAATGATGTCGTCGGGAGAAAATGTGGTCAAAGAAGAAGGCCTCGTTGTTCAGCACAAAATGCCGGCTTTTTTCACCAGATTTCTTGATACGCGTACGCGTATTTCGATTTGGTCAGGCATTGCTTTATTTCTCGGCATATGTGGTTTGCTGTTGGTTGTCTCCGGTCTGGGTCTGGCTAGTGACAGGCTTCTCAAACTCGGCTGTGTCAATGTAATTGCCGGTCTGGGTGTTGGTTTGTTTTGTGGCAGCACGGGTATTCTGTCACTGGGTCATGTTGCATTTTTCGGAGTTGGCGCTTATGTCTCCGCGTGGTTTACCATTCCGCCTGCGCTCAAGTCCCTCTTGTTGCCTCACATGCCGGATTTCATTTTGGCGGCTCATTGGCCACTAATATTTGCGCTGGTTCCTGCAATTCTTGCAACAACCATACTGGGAGTTTTAACCGGTTTTATCATGCAGCGGCTTCGGGACACTTCGGCAGTCATCGCAAGTTTCGGATTTTTAGTCATTTTCTATCTTTTGTTCATTGGGCTCAAGCCTTTGACCAACGGAAAAAGTGCCCTTTATGGAATGCCGGGCGGTGATGTAACATGGCCTCTTATTCTGGGTTCTGTCATCGTCACTCTTGTTATCGCCTATGCAGCAAAATCGAGTGTAACCGGCAGAAACGCCGAGGCAATGCGTGATGACGAGCCAGCAGCAAGATCTGTAGGAATTGTTTCGGAATGGCCAATTCTGGTTCTTTGGATCATCAGCGCAGCAATCATGGGCCTTGCCGGTGGGTTGTTTTCGCACGCAATAGGTATCGCATCACCTTCGGGATTCTATCTTGAAAAAACCTTCGCACTGATCGTTCTGATTATTGTTGGTGGTTACCGTTCGTTGACTGGTTGCGTCATTGGTGCCGTATTTGTCACTTTCGCGGAAGAGTTGTTCAAAAATATTGAAGAATATCTGGGGGGGTTTGCAGGTCAGGAATTTCTATTCGGCATTGAATTTCCACAGGTATTCGGGCTTACAGCATTGTCTTTTTCTCTTATGATTTTGCTGGTTCTGTATTATCGGCCTGAAGGTATTGCAGGTTATCGGGAGATGGCTGCCGCCCGCTGGTTTCGGAAAATGCTCGGTAAGTGGTATGGAAAAGTTCCCCAAAGTTTGTTTGAAGCAAGTTATCGCGTGCCGGAAAAAGCGATCTTGCGAACGGAGAAACTCCATAAAAGCTATGGTTCACTATGTGCAATGGAATGTGCTGACATTGAGGTCCGTGCCGGGCAAATTGTAGGGCTGATTGGTCCCAACGGCGCGGGAAAGAGCACATTTATCAATGTCATTACCGGCAACCTTTTCGCGACCAGCGGTGAAATTATTTTGAACGGCGAGACTGCGACTTATTGGAGCGCGGCGAAGCTGGCCAAATCCGGTCTTGGCCGCACTTTTCAGAACATCCGGGTATTTTCGTCGTTGACCACCCTTGAGAATGTCATTGTCGCGGTGAATGTTGCGCAACCGGGGCTATCTCATCTGGAAGCCGAAATGACAGCGCTGAGCTGGCTGAACACACTTGGTCTCGCAGACCAGGCCGAAGTTCTCGCGGACGGTCTCGCCTATGGAGATCAAAGGCGCCTGGAAATCGCACGGGCGCTGGCTTTGCATCCGCATTTCTTACTGTTGGATGAGCCGGCTGCCGGCATGAACAACAGCGAAACTGAATCTCTAACCGCGTTATTGCGCGATGTAGTCAAACGCGTCGGCTGTGGAATATTGCTCGTGGAGCACGACCTGCCGATGGTGATGTCCCTGTGTGACAGCATCTATGTATTCAACAAAGGAGAGCAAATCGCCAGTGGTACGCCAGTGGAGGTGCGGGCAAACCCTGTTGTGATTGAGGCCTACATTGGTGAGGAGACCAGTGAAGCCTAAAATTTTTACACATATAATTTTTTGGAGGAAAATAAATGATTAGAAATGTAATAGCGACCATCGCCGCGACGGCAATGCTGACAGCGCCGGTTCTTGCAGAAGATTTTGTGATTGGCGCTGTCAACGCAAAAACCGGTTTCATGGCAACATATGACGCTCCTTTTATGCAGGGTGTTGCAATGTTCCAAAAAGACGCCAACGCGAAAGGCGGTCTTGCAGGCAAATATCCAATCAAGTTGATTGAACGCGATGATCGTTCAGATGTTCAGCAATCTACAATCGCAACTGCTGAACTTCTGGCAAGTGAAGAACTAAATTTATTTATAACTTCAGCACTTGTGCCGTATGCGATTTCAGCCGGTTCGCAGGCCCTTAACAAGGGCATGATGACTGTACATACAATTGCTTCGCAGCCCACAATTCCATTCCGTTTGGGAGAGGGCAGTTTTCTTGTAATGATGTCCGACGCTCATATGGGCGGAGTTTATGCGAAATTTGCGCATGAAGACCTCGGCGCAAAAACGGCCTATCTTGTGACATCTCAATTTGATCCTTACACAGAATTWCTGCCATTATATTTCCAGGAAAAATTTGAGCTGGCTGGTGGTGAAGTATTGGGTAAATCTGAATTTGCCTATGATCAGCAGGAATTTTCTACCATCGTTGCTGCCATCAAGGCACTTCCCGTAGAGCCGGATGTAATCGTTGGCATGCCGTTCGACAATGATTTCCCGGTGTTCATTAATCAGCTGCGAGCAGCCGGTATTAAATCAACATATCTTGGACCAGATGTACTTGATCAACCAGCAGTACGTGGTCTGGGCAAAGTTGTTGAAGGTGTCCACTATTTAACAATGGCTGCTCCAACCACAAGTCCTGAAGCTGGCGCTTTTGCCAGGTCATATGCAACAACCTACGGCAATGAAGACAGTGTTTATCCTGCCATGGTCGGGTATTCATTTATGCGACTTCTTGAGCAGGCAGTGATAAATGCCGGAACAGCCAATGCAAAAGCAGTTCGTAGTAAATTTGCCGAACTACAGGATGTAAAAACCGAGATTGGTTCCGTAACACTCAAGGGTTTCGGTGCATTTCCAAACCTCCCAGTACACGTCATGAAAATCAAGGACGGCAAGGGAGTTCACGTCAAGTCAATCAAACTGGCTGCTGACGAAATTCCCGAGCCGCGTGGCTAGAATAAACTTTTCGGGTGGAGCGCACTTGCTCCATCCGGAATATTTCGAGGGCTATGATGGCTAATTTGTTGGATGTTGTTGATATTGAAGTCGCCTATGGACCGATAAAAGCTGTCAAACGAATTTCGTTTTACGTTCGGGCTGGCGAACTGGTGACCATTATTGGCGCCAATGGGGCGGGTAAAACATCGACATTGAATGCGATCATGGGGCTTGAACCACTGGCTCATGGAAGCATCCGGTACAAGGGTGCTGACCTGGGCAAGATTCCGGTCGAAAAAAGAGCTGTGCTTGGAATGGGGGTTTCCCCCGAAGGCAGGCGTATTTTTGGTGATCTGACAGTACGTGAAAATCTTATTGCCGGAGGAATTACACTTTCCTCGTCCCTGTGTTTGGATCGTATCGAAAGTGTTGTTGGACGCTTCCCCATCCTTGCAGAGCGGATACAACAAACTGCAGGTACCCTGTCCGGAGGTGAGCAACAAATGCTTGCGATTGCGCGCGCATTAATGATCGCACCGGAATTTCTAATTCTTGATGAACCATCTTTGGGGCTTGCTCCCAAAATAGTTTCCCAGGTCTTCGAGCTGATTCATCAACTCAACCAGGAGGGCATGACAGTCCTTCTGGTTGAGCAAAACGTTCGTAAAAGCCTCGCAATTGCCGATCGCGCCTATGTCATGGAACTCGGTAACATCGTGCGCGAAGGCAGTGCAGAAGACATGTCATCGGATCAAAAGATCCACGAATCCTATCTCGGAGCTGCGTGATAAGCTGATGGAACAATTAATACAATTTGCAATTTCGGCACTGAGCCTGGGCGGTACATATGCATTGTTGGCGCTGGGGCTGGCAACAGTGTTCGGGCTGCTCGGATTTCTGAATTTTGCGCATGGCGATTTGATGACAATCTGTGGCTATTCAATATATTTTCTTTTAGCCGCCGGGGTATCTTTTTTTATCGCAGCACCAATAGCTATCCTTGTGGCAGGCCTTGCTGCAGTCCTGATGGAACGCATCGCATTTCGTCCTTTGCGAGGTCGCAGTCCGATGTCACTGCTCATTACCTCTTTTGCGATCTCTCTTGCTTTACATGTTTGTTTTCAAATTTTTATTAGTCCAAAATCCAAACCTATTCCAATTCCCGATGTTTTTTCCGGCTATCTGACTTTTGGCGAAGTCTATGTTAGCAAAGCCCAGATAATATCGATCATTGTTTCGATCCTCGCTCTGATCTTGCTCAGTGCATTCATGACCAAAACGCGTATCGGGATTGCGTTGCGTGCTTCAGCATCCGATTTCACGGTTGCAAGAGCCATGGGAATTAAAGCCAATCAAATGATCATGTTGGCATTCGCAATATCTGGTGTCCTTGCAGGTATTGCTGCTGTGATGTGGATCGCCCAAAGGGGAGCGGTTTCTCCAGCCATGGGACAGGGGCCAATGATCAAAGCCCTGATTGCTGTAATCATTGGTGGTTTGTCCCACCCAAGAGGCGCGCTGTATGGCGGGTTTATACTTGGAACACTCGAAGCGATATTCCTCTATATTCTGCCCGATTCCTGGGTTTTGTATCGTGATGCAATGGTTTTGGTAATTTTGATCAGCTTTTTGATGGTGAGGCCAAACGGGATTGTTGCGCCTTCAACAGAGCCAATGCGATAGCTACAAATCGGTCGGAATAGACTCGGTACGGGCCGTTCGCATGGCAATCCAAATCAAATCTGACTGGCAAATGCTCATGATGAAACATCAAGTGCAATTGTTGCCATTTTGGTTATGTAATTACGATCCAGAATCAATCAGTTCTGTTCTGTAATTATGAGATCAAAGCTGCGACTGATATCGGCAACAAGTGCAGTTTTGGCTGCTTCGCGATTTTTCTGCCGAAGTGCTTTGATTAATAGATTATGATATTTATGTTCCGATATGCTTCCGGCATCGGGGTGTTTTATTACAAGATTCAAATAGGCTCCGTATTGCAACCACAAAGCCTTGATTATTGGCAATAATACCGCCGACCCGCTTTTTTGATAAAGTGTAAAATGGAAATCATAATTTTGCTGCAAGTCGGGAGAACCTGATTTCTCGCGCGGGGAAGATGCCAGCACCGCTTCCAGCGCATCGATTGTAGCATCATCCATTTGGTCCATAGCCATGTCCAGAACCAGTGTTTCCAACGAAAGCCGGGCCAGTTTCAGGTCCGTCATTCTGCGTTTTTGGAAAGGTGGTACGGCCAGAGTTCGACTGGGAGTGTCCTCGAGAGCACCTTCGGCAACCAGACGGCGCACGGCTTCCCGCACCGGCGTCATGGAAGTTCCCAGTTGTGCAGCAAGCGAGCGGAGATTGACAACATCACCAGGAGCAAATTCTCCCCGGGTGAACGCATCACATAAAGCTGAATAGACATTTTCCCGAAGGATTGTCTGTTCAATCTTTCCGATTTTCGGACCACTCATTGTTGTTCCTGGCATGGTTATTGGCTGGATTAGCCTTAACACACCCAGTCAGATTGACAATGGATGTATTAGAGACATAGGATAGAATATCACAGATAACAAGATTAACAAAAATCGCGACGGGAAGGATCTGGATACATGGATAATGCGCAGGAATACTGGCTTTATGATCTGAAAGTGGAAACGGTTGTCGGAGATCGAAGTCCTGTTTGTCGTCATATTGAGGGTGAATTTTTCCTGGTTGAGGGTGAAACACTTGTGTTTTCGCAACCCACAAAAATATCCATGTATGCCCTTGCTGCTCTATTGCCCCTACTACCGGCAAAACAACGTCAAACCGATATCGCGGACTGGATGTCAACTGATGCCGAAGTGGCATGCCCCGACCCACATTGTGGTGGACGATTCCGTATAACCCGCACCCGGAAACGAAATTTTACCAACGCCGGGACCACTGGATTGCCTGAAAGCCGGGACACGCCCTATTGGGCAAAGGAAAATTCGGAATGAATGTTGAAACGAAGGTACTTCGGCAAGGCCATGAGATTTCCAGAGTAATCAAGGGCGGCTGGCAACTGGCTGGAGATCACGGAAAAGTTAATCGCAAAACAGCAATTGCTGACATGGAGGCTTTTCTTGAGGCCGGGATTACGACCTTTGACTGCGCCGATATATACATTGGCGTAGAAAGTATGATCGGTGATTTCATCGGCGAGTTACGCAGCGAGCGTGGTGAAGAAGTCGTTGACAGGGTGCGCATCCATACCAAGCTGGTGCCGGATCTGGCTCGATTGGCCGATATTGGTAGTAACGAAATAGAAGCGATAGTCGATCGGTCATTGATGCGCCTGAAAGTTGATTGTCTGGATCTGGTACAATTTTTCTGGTGGGACCTGGAGCTGGGCAATGCGGTTGCTTCGCTGGATGTTCTCAAGCGCATGCAGGAAAAAGGAAAAATAGGCAATCTTGGAACGACCAACTGGGATGCTGCCGATATGGACCGTTTTGTGCAGGCCGGGTTTGATCTCGTATCGGCTCAGGTTCAGTATTCGGTTCTTGATCGCAGGCCCGGTCACACACTCGCTGACTGGGCACAGGCTAACAATCTGCAACTCCTGTGTTACGGCACCCTCGCTGGAGGTTTTCTAACCAAGGCCTGGTTGGGTAAACCTGATCCAGGGTTCAGTTTTTCCAATCGGTCATTGATCAAATATAGATTGATCATCCAGGAGTTTGGTTCCTGGCAACAATTTCAAAACCTGCTGCTTTCCTTGCAATCAATCGGCGACAAATACGATGTGTCGATCAGTTCGGTTGCGACGCGCTATGTGCTTGAACAGCCACAGGTCGCAGCGGCAATAGTTGGCGCAAGATATGCCCGACACTTGCAGGATACGCTTGAAGTTTTTACTTTCGCATTTGACGATGAAGATCGTTTGGCTCTTGCCGTAATTCTGGATCAGGCGAGCGGTCCATTGGGAGATGTATTTGCCCTCGAAAGTGATCGAAGCGGGCAGCATGGCCGGATAATGAAATACAATCTAAACCATCGGCCCAACACCCCGGCTCTGGCGGAAGATATCAGTCATGGCTAGTGACATTCTTACCACGCGGGATCTAACAACAAAATTCGGTTCATTTTGTGCAGTAGACAGTGTTTCATTATCCTTGAGAAAGGGTTCAATTACGGGATTAATCGGTCCGAACGGTGCCGGAAAATCTACACTGTTCAATACGTTGACAGGAACATTAAAACCAACGTCGGGACAGGTGTTTTTGGGTGACGCGGATATTTCCGGCCTCTCACCTGATCGACTATTCAAAAAGGGACTGGTGCGAACTTTCCAGATACCCCGCCCATTCGCGCGCATGAGTGTGCTTGAAAACGTGATGCTTTCTCCCGCACAGCAAACGGGCGAAAAAATCTTTGGATCGATTTTCCGACCTGACATCGTACGGCGTCAGGAACAGGAATATCGTACAAAGGCCCTGGAAATTCTGGATTTTGTTACGCTTGATAAATTAGCAGATCAAGCTGCCGGCGAACTATCCGGTGGTCAAACAAAATTGCTGGAACTTGCCAGAGTATTAATGGGGGATGCTTCGATCATTCTCCTCGATGAACCGGCGGCAGGGGTTAACCCGGTACTGACGCAAATTTTGATTGAACGCATCGAGGAATTAAATCGGCGTGGTATGACTTTCCTTATCATAGAGCACAATATGGATTTCATAATGAGCCACTGCGATCCGATTATCGCGATGGCCCAGGGACAACTGGTATTTCAGGGAACTGCCGAAGAAGCACAAGCTAATAAAACGCTGCTGGATGCCTATTTGGGAGCTCCGGTTAATGCTTGATATTGTACTTAAAACCGAGAATATTGTTGCCGGGTATGTAAAGGGCCTTCCGATCCTGCATAATATTTCTGTATCGCTTCCCCGCGCATCCATATCCGTCATTATAGGGCCAAATGGCGCTGGAAAATCAACCCTGATCAAAGCTATTGCGGGAATAGTTCCGGTTTCATCCGGCAATATTTTTTGTGGCAATAAATGCATTACCGGCATGCGCCCCGATCAAATGGGTGGCGTGGGTATTGCCTATGTACCGCAAACCGACAATATTTTTCGAACATTAACTATCGGTCAAAATCTGGATCTTGTCTTGCGTCATGCAGGTGTTGAAGCGGTTGAGCGCCGACAGGTTCTGTTTGAACAATTTCCACCACTATCAGACAAGCGAAATGAAAAAGCCGGAGCTCTTTCCGGAGGTCAGAGACAAATGCTGGCTGTTGCCATGGCTCTGGCTGTTAAACCGGAAATTATAATGATGGATGAGCCTTCGGCTGGACTTTCACCAAAAGCAGCCGGTGAAGTATTGCAGCTCGTGCGTGATCTTGCCGATGGCGGCGCTTCCATTTTGCTGGTTGAACAGAATGTCAATCAGGCCCTGCAGTTTGCGGATCATTGTTACATTCTGGCCGAAGGGCAGCACCAGATAGATGGCAAAGCCAATGACTTGATCAATGATCCCGTTATTGGTCAGATCTATATTGGCGGCAAAAGAATGGGTGCCGCATGATACAACACCTGCTTGATGGAATTCTGGTTGGATCAATTCTGTCAATGGGAGCAATTGGTTTGACAATGGTGATGCACATGTTGCGGTTCGCTAATTTTTCACATGCTGAATTGTTGTCTATTGGCGCATACGCAGCTTTGGTTTTTGACGGGTTGTTTTCTGCAATCCTGCCTGCACTTGCCACCAGCATCGGGCCCTTGAGTTTGACCTGGGCACTTTTCCTGTCAATTTTTATTGCTATGGGCCTGACCGGGCTTTCAGCAGTGCTAATTGACATGCTCGTTTTCAAACGTATCCGGGAAAATGGTCATGAACTTTCCATGGTCTTTGCTTCATTTGGCATGGCCCTGATTGTCCGTAATTTGATATCTCTCGGATTTGGCCTCAAAACCCGGCTGTATACCGAAGACATTGTTTTTGCCGTCAGGCTTAGTGACGATCCCTTGATACTTGTGAAACCGGATCAGGTTTTTGTTCTGATCTGCGCATTGTTCTTTATGGCAGTTCTACATTTTGTTCTGTCTCGTACAACATTTGGCTATACGCTTCGCGCGGTAGCGGAAAATCCAACATTGGCGCAGGTTACAGGCATTCGCCTGTCGACTGTCATAGTCATAACCTGGATTATCGGCGGAGCGTTGGCAGCTGCGGCCGGGGTGTTTTACGGATTGAACAACCAAATCAATCCCGTCATAGGTCGCGACCTGGTGCTGCCGATTTTTGCAGCAACTATTGTTGGCGGTATCGGTTCCATTTATGGAGCCGTTCTGGGCGGGTTTATTGTCGGGATTGCAGCCAATATGGCTTTGGTCATTTTGCCGTCCGGTTATAGCCCGGCTGTACCCTTCCTCATCATACTGGCTGTGTTGCTGGTCCGGCCCAATGGATTGTTCGGGGAGGAACGGACATGATTGGTGTGATTTCCTATCTGATTTTTTTCGTCACAGTGGCGTCCATATTGTCGATAGCTGTTTTGGGCCTGAACCTTCAGTGGGGTAATACAGGCCTGTTTAACGGTGGAGTTGCCGCATTCATCGGAGCAGGAGCGTATGGGCTTGTTATTTTGGGTGGAACAGCCCAGCCGGATCATCTGGGTGGATATGGGCTGTTTTATCCTCTCGCACTATTGGGCGGGATGATTGTCGCGGGAATACTGGCCTGGCTGGTTGGAATTCTGACAATGCGATTGCGGCACGATTATTTGGCAATTGCCACGTTTGGTGTAGCAGTGGCGTTTGAAAATTTCATGCGCAATTCCGATAAAATATCCGGTGGAGCCAAGGGGATACGTGGGTTTGAAAGGCCGTTTGAAGCATTCATCGGTGATCCGTTTTACTTCAGTATTGGTTTCTTTATTTTTGCAATGACCATGTTGGTACTTGTCTATATATTTTTGGAAAAACTGATCCGGTCTCCGTTTGGGAGATTGCTAAGAGCGATCAGGGAAGATGAAACTGCCGCACAATCGCTCGGTAAAAACCCGGGCAGTATTCGTCTGAAAGCATTTGTGGCCGGGTCAATGATCATGGGTCTTGCCGGCGGTTTGTACGCAACATTTTACGCATTTATCAGCCCCCAGGACATTCTGCCAACACTGACTTTTCAGATTTGGGCAATGTTGATTGTTGGCGGAGCTGGAAACAACAAAGGCGCTATAGCCGGAGCATTTCTAATCTGGGGCGTCTGGACGCTTAGTGGCTGGGGATTGTCACGCTTTGCGCCTTTGGAAGCCCAGCTATATGCCGGAACCATTCAGTACATTTTGATCGGCGTCATAATTGTCGGAATGCTGTTATGGCGGCCTCAGGGGCTGTTCCCGGAGAAACTTGTCGTCTCACAAACAGGAGATCGCGCGCAATCTTGAATTTCAGGCAAATGATTTGAATAGAACGAACAAGGGAGAGAAAAATGAACTCGTACAAAATTTCACGTATCGGCTTTATCGCCGCAGGATTGATGATCGGATTAACTGGATTATCCAGTGAAGCTGCCGCTCAGGCTTGTACAGTAAAAATTGGCGCTGTGTTGCCTACTTCAGTTGATTGGGGACGGCCCATAGCCGAAACTGCCAAATTCGCAGTTGACCTTGCCAATGAAGCGGGCGGTATTTCCGGGTGTTCTGTGGAGTTGATTTTGCGCGATTCCCAGGTGGATCCGAAAGTTGGCGTAGATGCTGCAAAAGCGCTGGTCGACCTCGATAAAATCAAAGTGCTCCTTGGGGCTGTGTCCAGCGGAGTTTCCATGCCGATACTGACTTCGGTAACCGTGCCTTCCGGCGTGATGCAGATGTCCTGTTGTTCATCCTCGACCGGCTTCACGGGTTTGGCAATGGAAGGCAAGACGAAAGGTCTATGGTTTCGTACTTTTGCTACAACAGGTGTACAAACAGCTGTCGGTGCCATGGTTGCCCGGGAGCAAGGTTACAAGAGTGTTGTCGTTCTCTACAAAAACGATGATTGGGGTCAGGATATGACCCGATTAATTGCGGAGAACTTCAAATCTGTGGGCGTTGAAGTCACCGGTTCCATTGCAATTAACGATGGCCAGGCGTCATATCGCGCTGAAGTAACCGAAGCTTTAAAGGGCAATCCGCAGGCTATTTATCTGGCACTCTATCCAAAGGAAGGAACCTCCGTTGTACGCGAGTGGCTTTCTTTGGGTGGCACACAGAACATGATCATGGCCAATTCTCTTAAGTCCGATGAATTTCGTGACAATGTCGGCCTGAAATATCTTGGCAATGCATTGGGGACAGATACTTCTTCTCCTCGTGTAGAATCTGCCAGTGCCTTCATCGAAATGTACAAGGCAAAATTCGGCACGGAACCAAATGGTCCCGGTCTGTCCAATAGTTTCGATGCGACCATGATTGCATTACTTGCAATGGAAGCGGCTGGAAAAGATGCAACGGGTGCAGAAATTGCATCGCAAGTTGCAAGAGTAACTGRCCCAAAAGGCACACCGGTTTCTGCTGATGTTGCAGGTTTTGCAAAGGCAGCGAGTGTTCTGAAAGCCGGTGGTAGTGTGATGTATCAGGGAGCGACCGGAAATGTACGCTTTGATGCCAATGGTGACGTTTCTGCTCCGGCGGTAATCTGGTCATTTACCGAAAGTGGAACAAAAGAAACTAAATATCTGTCGCTTGATGARGTCAATTCTTTCGTGGCATCGCTAAATTAGTACAACGGTCTTTATGACAATCAACGGGCTGTCATTAGGGCAGCCCGTTTCTAATATTGGTGCATATGCCCAATCATTAATTCAGGTTTTGCAGTCTATCTAATCGACGATGGCCTCAGCTTCAATTTCAACCTTAAAATCGCCAATGAGCTTTTGTACAACCAGCAAGGTATTTGCTGGTTTTATGTCTGTAAAATACCTTCCGTGCGATGTTGAAACAGCCATTGTATCATTTTCATCAACCAGGTAGATCCTGGTGCGTACAATGTTTTCCATTGTGCCTCCCAGCGCGAGTATAGCACCGGCGATTTTATCGAGGATAAAAGTTGTTTGTGCTCCGGCATCTCCTGGAGCGACAACCCGGTTCAAACCCGCAGTGGCGGTTGTACCGGATACGAAAATCCTGTCACCCACCCGATGAGCCCGGCAGTATCCCGCAATGTCCTCCCATTCACTACCGGACAAAACACGTTTTCGGCCTTTTTGTCCGGGAGCATCTTCTGCAACAAATACCTGTTGTAAAGATGTCAGGTGATCGCTCAAATCACCGCTGGCCGTTAGGAAAGGAGGTTTTCGATATTCATCGCCGCAATCTCCCGGTATCTGCAAACAATTTGAAAAAACTTCGTTTAGAAGATTGTGATCCTCTGCATCCAGCGAAAATCCAAACTGCCGAACATTGTCGGCCCGGTGCTGATTTTCACCAATGCGCGCTCCGATAATTACACCTGCCACGCATTTTTGCTCCAGCACCCAACGGGTGGCCACATTGGAGAGGGAAGCGTTATGCTTTGCAGCGATTTCTGCTGCGGTTTGGAGAATGTTCTGATAAGCGGTCCAGCCGCCACTTGCGTCGATAAAACGCTTGTATTTCATCCCGCTCCAGTCAGGGATCTGAACTGGTTCGGGCTTCCCCAGCCATTTTTGTGAAAGGAAACCGCCCGACAATGTTCCATATGCCAAAAGCTGAACGCCGGTATTTGCGCACAGTTTTGCAAGAGACCCTGTCGCGCGACGATCAATCAGTGAAAAACTAACCTGGTTTGAAATAATTGGTACACCATCTGCCAGTGCCAAATTAACATGGGCCGCATCAAAGTTGGTGACCCCAATGTCGCCTATCAAACCCTGTTGTTTCAATTCTGCGAGTTCATGCAGGGCATCAAGCCAGCCTGGATGATCAAAACTCCACCAATGAAATTGTAACAGGTCGAGTTTTTCGACACCCAGCCTGGTCAGGCGCTCCCTGATGCCGGCGCGCACAACAGCAGCGGTCATGGGGCCTGGTTCGGGGCACCATTTTGTAAATGCCAGCGGGCGCGTTCTGTCTGTCGGATAGCGCGCCATAAGCCGTCCGGCAATTATTTCAGAACTGCCATAATGGTCTGCCATGTCAAACGTGGTAAAGCCATCGTCCGCATAGGCTTGCAAGTGATCGGCTGCAATCTCGGGATCAAGAGTTTTGCCGTCTTTCTCCATATCCGCCACTTGCCATAATCCGGTGAGAACGCGACTTATCTTCAGGTTTTTTCCAAGAAAAATGGTTTCTGGAGGGAATGTGGTCATCGAAATCTCATTCTCAATTGAGGAATTTATAGCCAGGCATGACGCTTGTGATATGTGATCACACAAGGAAATCATAGTTAGTTCATTCTGTAAAGAATGCCGGGAATTATTCCTCCCAAATTGGAAACTGTCTTCGTGATTTTATCCCTGGCTCCGTATCGAACCAGGGCAGGGAACAGAAACAAGGTTGGCCTTGATCCATTGCCGCACAGTAAGCCGGTTGGAGAGTATTGACCGATTAAATCAAGTGAAAGCAGCGGTGAAAACATTCACTGCAGTTTGGTTTTATTGACATGAGCTTTGAACACCGAAAACAGGGAGCAATCAATTCCGGTCCTTTTCATTGCATATAACCACAAGCACACGGATACAAACAAATTGGATAGGGAATAGCCGGCGGCTACCGCGATCAATCCAAAATTTTGGTGGAATACAAATATGGTCATTATTGCAATGAGGATGCCGCCAAGACTTATCAAGGTCGTTCCATAGTGCAAATTATGAATGGCCAGGATAATTGGTGCGGGTCCAAATGCTGATCGAATTACCATCGTAAGTGAAACAATGATTAGAACAGGCAAACCTTCAGATATCTTGCTGGAAAACAGTGATAAAAGCCATTCACCAAAGATCAGAAATCCGACCATCACACAAACCGAATAGATCAAAGCTCCGGCGTTGGCGAAGATCAACTGCCGATGCATTTTGTCGGTTTCACCGCTGAATTTATGTGCTGTAATTTTTGGCATGAGCAGAGTATAAATTGACCGCATGCCAAAGCCTGTCAGCACGCGGTATCGAAAACAAATATGGAGAATAGCGATCTCGGCGGCTCCGAGTAGAACACTTGAGAGCAATAGAATAAGATCGATCATGTAATCCCACAGTAATGACGTCGCCATCCAGGGATAACTTGCGGATTTCCAGCGCTTCAGGTCAAATAATGCAGGTGTTGCGATGATGTTTTTAGCAAACTTGGAATTGATTATTAAAACGATCAGCAGGGCCAGCCAACTTGATAAAGCTGCCGTCCAGATAATTTCAAATATGCCAGTGGCAGAACCAAATTCAAATACGATCAAAATGCCGGATAACATCAATAAAGGTCTGGCCAGTGTTTCCGGCAACAGACCTGAAAGTTGCTGATTAAGCCCGGTTTTAACGGCGCTATTCAAATTTAGAAGTGCGCCTCCACATCCAGCAATAATGACACCCAGGCAAAAGCCCAGATCCATAGAGCTGAGCAAGTCTGGAACCAGATAATATGCAAGTATTGATACAAAAAGCAAAGATCCGGTTACAACAGCAATATGGAAAAGGGCAGTTTGAACGAAGCCCTTTAGCATGCCGGTATTTTGGGTTGTTGAATATTCTGTACTAAAAATTGTTGCAATGGAATTGAACCCCACTGGCAGGCAAATGGTCAGTATGCTGACCAGGGAAGCAAATATTGCGTAGCTGCCGAGCGTTTCAAGCCCGGCATGTCGGGCGACGAGCAGGTTGACCGTAAATATTGCAAGGGCGCCAGCAAGGCGACTAACGACGAGAACCAAAAAGCGCTTGAGAAGTCTGTAGATCGTTGCGGAATTCACCGCCCGGCCTTTTGTTTCATTCGATATACAAATCGCGTAGCAGCAGCTTTACTGTCTCGCAGTTTGAATATTATTGTACCTGCGAGTTTGGCGATGAATGATGTAGCAATATGAAAACGTGGCGGAGATTGTAATATATGTCCTGTCTTGCCAATAAAGCCCTTTTTGAACTGATGAAGCCCGGCATCCAGATCGTTACCGCCTAAATCATACCAAAGTGACTGGCTTTGATTGCACAAGTGTTCGGCAACCCACCAGTGCATGGCATATCCGGCTTTAAGCCCGAGTGCCCGGTCATCAGTTGCACCAAACATGTAGCTTGTCATGTCGCCGTAGAATGAGAATACACCACCAGCTGTCACTTCCCCATCATGATAAACCAGTACAATCACTGGCTTGGTGGAAGAGTTTCCATTATCGAGGATGTTGCGAAGTGCATCGATGGCAGACGAGTCATGAAACTGTTTGCGTGCCATCATTTTGGCGTATAATGCCAGAAATACTTCCAGCCCCTCCACAGTGCTCGCAAATTCGATTCTGAATTCGTTTTTGTGAGCCTTGCGCAAATTATAGCGCCATTTTTGATTGAGACTTGAACGCAGCTCTTCGGATGTCTGGCCTGTGTTGACAATATATCGTTCAGGGGCAGCAAGCGTATTTCCGGTGCTGAAGCCCATGGATGAAAGAACCTGTGGTGCTAATTCAACTGAGTCCGGATTGGCGACAGGCATGATTGTAAGATGATAATTCCGCTTTTCACAATATTCTCTGATGAGAGCTTTCACGACCAGCTCATATCGTGTCTCGTAATCGTCGCCTTGTTCTGCGTTACATACTGGACCCCATTTGAGAACGGCAAGACCAGTTGTACTGAACGGTATTTGCCGAACGATGAGAACAGCGCCGCCTATAATTTTGTCACCCAAGCGAATACATACACATTCAATATTTCTGGTGCCCCAGTGTGAGACATTGAATATTCCGGTCTGTTCGGGAATTATATCTGAAAACAGCGAAATGCAGTCATCCCACTCGGTTTGCGGAACAACAGATAGTGTTGGTTCGTGTTCAACGACCTGCATCGCGATGTCTGTTTTCTCGGAAAGGGATGCGGCATTGGATATTTCGTCCACATTCCTGTCAGTTGTATCTTCCAAATGTGCAAGGCTCATTGTTTGGCATCCTGATAGATTGTGCTTTGTCCAGAATTGCCCTGCGGTTTTTTCCATCGCGCAATTCGRGGTACTAATTCAATAAGAGCAGTGAGTGCAGGCCRTGGATCAGATTTGCGATAAACCATGTGTACGTTTGATCTGATACCTGTTGAAATCGCTCTCAAACACCATGCAATTGCTCTAAAAGCGTTAATTTCACTACGCATGTAGGCGCCTTTAATTCCCAGTAAATCACCGGTTGTCCAGCAATATCGAATGCCGGATTTCCCGRATACGGGTGTAAAATCTCGCCACCCGTTTTTGCTGTTTTCAAGAAAATAACGGCCCAGATCAAGTCTGGCAAACTCCGGCAGGGCGTGATTTCCTGCTATTCTTGGATTAATTTCCAGGAAAGACGTGCTGCCGTCATGGGGACTGACCAAATATTGTGCACATCCGATGCCTGAATAATCGAGGGCAACCAACATTCGTTTCGTYTGYTCAATCAARGTTCCGGATGGCTCAAGAGTAACGCCTTCAACGGCAAGACCGGTATCGTTTACTTGATCCGTTCGCAGGATCACCGCATGCAGGCAACGTGTCATGTGGCCTTTATGGCAAGCGAAATAGACGTTGTGTCTTCTGCCTGAAAATTTCTTTTGAATTACAAGTTCCAAATCATCAATTCCGGCATCCAGATAAGCAGATTGCAGATCAGACGGTGTTTCCAGAATAAGAACTTTTTTCCCGGCAAGGCGCCTGGTTGAATCCGTCGGTCGCAGAACCAGCGGATATCCCATTTCAGCGATCCTGGTTTCCAGAGCCGCTTTACCTTTAACTGAAGCAAATCGGCTGGTTGGCACACTGTTTTTGCCAGCCAGTTGCATCATGTAGTCTTTATCGAGACATTTGTTCACCAAATCCGACCGCATTGTCACAAGTTCGGGAATATCATTAAAAAGCTCCGGATTCTCGGCAATCAGACGAACATACTCTTCTGCAACCGGAATAATTGCCCTCAGGTCACGATGTGTATTTCGAAATTCATTAAGTTCCTGGGCAAATTTAACTAAATCACTTTCCAGTGGTGAATGATTCCAGATATCTGCCACTGCGTTGCTTTTGCTGCAATTTCTTTCGCAACCGTGTGACCCGACAGTGACTGTATAACCCTGTTTTTGATAATTTCGTGCCAGTGTTAAAGAAGGACGATAATTACCAAGCAACAATATCTTCTCATATCGGGATGAGCCATGGGGCACTGACGCGCTGCGAATAAACTGTTTTTCGCCATCTGTTTTATTTCGAATTGAATAGAAGCCGGATTTCTTCAAACAATGTTTGATGAAGTCTACGGTTGCAGGATGCTTCTGCAAATTGAGTTTGAGGTGATGTTGCAATCGAATTAGCTGACAAATCAGGCGACCACGGACTGAATAAGCCTTGGCATGATGTTGTAAAAGAATTTTCGTATCACACCAATCCTGTTTATAGGGTTCGTCACCAATCAGAAAATCGTAAGTCCGGCATCCGGATCTTGCTGCATACTCCAAAGTTTTGACCAGAAGGTGAGTTCCGATTGAAAATTTTCGTGCAATTCGCGAAGAAAACGAAGTGACGTACAAATAGAATGTCTCTTTCGTCACGAACGCCAGCATGCCCGCAATCATTTTCCCATCAAGAAACAGTCCAAATACTTGTAATGAGCTGTTATTCGAACGGATTTCGTTTTCGATCGTTTGTCTCGTTCCACTCGGTCCGGCACCATCATTGAATGGATTGCGGGCGTTTATTTGATAAAGTTGTGCCGCCTTCCAGTCGAGAATTACCGTTGCGGCTTCAATACGGGCCGTATTGCCACGTATCCTGCCGAAAGAGACATGGCCGGTTTTACGAAGTGACTGAAGTTTATTTTTCAGGCGGCTTCGAGATTTTGAAGACCTGAGTTTTTGATAAAGTTGTTTCCAGTTTTTTTCGAGGGAAAGTGCATGGGAGCTGTATTCGGCTTCCAGTAGCAATGTATGGTTTTCAGGTTTCCCTGGGAAACAGGGGAATTCCGGTTGAACCCTGATTAAATGAGCTGCTTCAAAATTGCATGAACTATTGTGCAACATTTCCATAACGATATGGCAAAGCCCGGAAGGCATACGGGAAAGGTAATCACCATCAACAATGATGTTGTTATAGTCGGATATTTTTTCTCCAAGCCATGTCAGTGTCGTGCCAAACCATGTTTTTTTGAGCGCAAATGGAAACAAAATAACCGGTTGATGATTTTGAAAACCAACAATAACAATATGTTCTGGATCGGTTTCGGCGCTGATAATGGCTTCCAGCCATGAAGCAGCCTGAAAAGGGGTATTAAATTGATCCGGATTCATTTGAGAAAGACAATTGGTTATGTCTTTAAGATTGGTACACCAATAATATTCACATCCAGCGTGTGCGCCAATGAGTGTTCGATTCTTCTGAATAGTACGATGATCTGCACTATTTGAGAGACTTTCAGTGTTTGCGATCACTCTCGCGCCCTTACCTGCAACCATATTCATATCCCGATTGCCAATTGTACTCTGCAACAGATTGCAGATAATATAAATTCGACTGTTCGGTTTAAATACCTATAGAAGACTAGTCAACGAAACATGAATCTATACAGTAAATATGGGCCAAATTAAATAACCTTAAGTATTCAAAGCGAGTAGTTGTTATTATAATTAATTTTTCACGAACATTGCAGAGTGTAACGTAACCCCGGTGAAATAAGCCGCAATATCATCCCGGTGATCAATCGGCGAAAAATATCCAATATACAATGACCGGAAATATTGTCACAATTTGCGAACTGTTATTACAAATCCGGACAGGTGAATTGATCAATGCTTGAAATGTCCAGCCATTCTGAATTGACACCGTTTACCATCCAGGAGGCAAACTATCCGTCATTACAGGGCAAAACCGTTTTAATCACCGGGGGCGCAAGTGGAATTGGGATGTACATGGTCCGGGCATTTTGCGCCCAGGGCGCAGAAGTGCATTTTCTGGATATCAATGCAGGTGAAGGAAAACGAGTAAGTGAGATTGTTGCCCGGCACACCGATGCAAGGCCATCATTTTTGCAGGTTGATCTTACCAATATTGCTGAATTGCGAGGAGCAATCGCATCGATCGAACGCAATTCAGGAGCCGTCACGGCATTAATTAATAACGCAGCCAATGATGATCGGCACGAACTTGCTGATATTGAGCCCGATTATTGGGACCAAAGGATGAATGTAAATTTGCGACATCAGTTTTTTGCAGCACAGGCCGTATTGCCGGGTATGCAAAAAGCAGGAGGCGGAACAATCATCAATATGGGTTCGATTAGCTGGATGGTCCATTGTGACAATATGATCTGCTATACGACAGCAAAATCGGCTGTTGAAGGTCTAACCCGTACATTGTCCCGGGAATGCGGGGTACACAATATTCGTGTAAATTCGATCGTACCAGGATGGGTAATGACTGATCGACAGGTTTCACGCCAAAAGGAAATTGATGCCAATGCATTGCAGGAATTTAAAAACCGGCAAAGCCTGAAGAATTATCTTTTGCCTGATGATATTGCCCGGATGGCGCTTTGGTTGACTGCAGACGATAGTCGTATGGTGACAGGGCAAACCATGATTGTTGATGGTGGGGTCGTTTGAGTTTGATCAGGATAGTACCCTGGCGGGATATATTCGGCCCGTCCGCACGACGAGTGAAATATTGAATGTCAAAATCCGGTATTGCAAAAAACATATTACAGTTGGCTGTTGTCACGTTCTTTATTTTTTGCGTTTCCGCGCGTGCAGAAACCCTGAAAATTGCTGTCGCTGCAAATTTTACCAATGCCGCTCGAGGCCTGGGAGCACAATTTGAAGCAGATACCGGGCATAATCTGCTGTTCAGTTTTGGCTCAACAGGCAAACTCTTTGCCCAGATTAAATACGGTGCGCCCTTTGATATTTTCCTTTCCGCTGACATGGAACGGGCAACAAAAACCGGCAATGAAAGATTGGGGTTGCCGGAAACCCAAATGACATATGCGGTAGGACGGCTGGCTCTTGTTACCAATGGAGCGAAACTACAGGACGGTGGCGAAATTCTTATTCGTCCCCCGGAAGGCAAACTCGCACTTGCCAATCCAAAACTGGCTCCCTACGGAGCAGCCGCAAGGGATGTATTGAAATGGCTTGGGGTATTTGAACAATGGATGCCGTTTCTCGTGACCGGAAATTCTGTTGCTCAGGCCTATCAGTTTGTAATAACCGGCAATGCATCTGTTGGATTTGTTGCTCTTTCGCAATTGCATGACAAGCCCCGGAATTCCTATTGGCTTGTACCGAAAAATTATCATCAACCAATTCGGCAAGATGCAATTCTGCTCAATGCAGGTGAAAATTCCGGGGCTGCTCGAAATTTTATGAAATTTCTCGGTTCTTCGGCTGCCAGAAAGATCATTGCCCGCCATGGCTATGATTTTGATGTTATAAAGCAAGCGAATTGAAGCCCGGGGCTTGATAACCATATGTTGGAAATAGTTTTTCTCACACTTAAGCTGGCTTTTGTAAGCACAGTGATATTGTTGATTTTTGGGACACCTCTTGCTTATTGGCTGGCACGGTCTCCGGTGTGGTGGCGTGAAATTATTGGCGCTATCGTGACGCTTCCGTTGGTATTACCCGCAACTGTTATTGGCTTTTATCTTCTTGTGTTTCTTGCGCCAAACAGCCCCGCCGGGGAAGTTCTGGGAAATTTATTTGGTCACCCGCTTCCATTTCATTTTGAGGGATTGGTACTTGGGTCTGTAATTTATTCGCTGCCATTTGTTGTACAACCGATCAGGATTGCATTTGAAGCTATGGGAGAGTTGCCCCTTGAGGCGGCTGCAACGCTACGATCCTCACCGCTCAATGCTTTTTTTACGGTGGCGTTGCCATTGGCAAGATCCGGACTAATCACCGGGGGAGTACTGGGGTTTGCCCATACGATTGGAGAATTTGGCGTAGTATTGATGATTGGTGGCAGCATCCCGGGTGAAACCCGTGTGTTATCTATTGCCATATATGAAGCTGTTGAAAATCTGGAGTGGAGCAAAGCGCATATCATGGCCGGTGGAATGCTGGGTTTCTCGTTTGCCGTTATTCTCTTGATGATGCTTCTCAATAAAACCATGGATCGCAGTCGCAATGCCTGATCTGAATATCCAACTAAATGGCAGCATTGGCAATTTTGATTTGTCCGTCGATCTGCAATTGCCGTCATCGGGTGTTACCGCAATCTTTGGTCCATCTGGTTGCGGCAAAACAAGTTTGTTGCGCTGTGTCGCCGGGTTGGAAAAGATTAGCAACGCCAGAATTACTTTAAATGGCGAGATATGGCAGTCATCTGAAAAATTTGTTCGGCCCCATAAAAGGTCAATTGGTTTTGTATTTCAGAATTCAAACCTGTTTGCTCATTTGACTGTCAGGGAAAATCTCGGGTTTGGTAAAAAGCGCTGCGGAAATATACAAACTGGCCCGTCTCTCGATGAAATTACTGTGTTGTTTGGGCTGGAAAAATTACTTGAACGAGCAGTGGGACGGTTGTCCGGTGGGGAAAAACAAAGAGTTGCGTTGGGGCGGGCATTACTTTCAAATCCCGAAATTTTATTGCTTGATGAACCGTTGTCAGCCCTCGACCAGGCATCCAAAAATGAAATTATTCCCTATCTGGAGCGGATGCATCGTTTTATCGACATTCCGATTTTGCATGTCACCCACGATATCACAGAAGTTGAGCGCTTTGCCGACAGGCTTGTGTTAATGGATGGCGGGCGGGTGGTGACATACGGGCCTGTGATTGACATGCTCACCAACAGCGATCTCCCATTCTCACAAAGTCAGGGAGCTGCATCAATACTGGAAGGTATTATTGTTGATATTGATCTTGATCAGGGGTTATCACGGATCTCGGTTGATGGTGGAACGTTTCTGGTTACCGGGCAACCCGGTAATATCGGAGATGCTGTCCGACTGCGAATTTCGGCAGCAGACATTTCGCTTGGACATGAATGGGATGTCAGCAAAATCAGCATTTTGAATGGGCTTGCAACGCGGATCATCGGAGCAGTTGAGGATGATACACAAATGCAGGTAACTCTCGCGCTTGGTAAAGATGGATCCGGGGCCAAACTGCTATCCCGTATTACAAGGCACTCATGGGAGCGCCTTGGGCTGGCAGTCGATGGCGAAATATTTGCCTTGATCAAGAGTGTCGCTTTGGCTGATCCATCAGGGAAATCATTATAGATCCGGATCCAAATCACTCAGGCATCGTTTGAATTCAACCAGGCTAACATACCTGCTCCTGCAGCTTTGCCCTGAGCCAGACATGCTGCGATCAAATAACCGCCTGTCGGCGCATCCCAATCGAGCATTTCGCCGGCGCAAAAAACTCCCGGAATTTTATGGAGCATCCAGTTTTGATCCAGTTCTTCAAAGGCCACACCGCCCGATGTGCTAATGCCCTCTGTCATCGGTCGAGGACCATTAATTTTAACTGGAAGGGCCTTGATTGCGTTTGCCAGTTTTTCGATATCTTGAAATGTTTCCTTTGCAAGACACTCAAAGAGTAATGCAACTTTCAGTTTATCCAGACCAGCGTTTTTCCGCAGGTGGTTGGAAAGAGATTGTTTTCCCCTGGGCCTTGATAGTTTCTCCAGAAGATTATCGATCGGCACGCCGGGACGTAGATCAATTTTAAGCTCGGCTTTGCCGTCAGTTTTTAGCTTTGATATCAGTGCACGGGATATTGTATATATAGCGCCCCCCTCCAGCCCGTATTGGCTGATGACCGTATCTCCTGAAACACTAAATTCGTCGCAAGAAAGTGTGATTGATTTGAGAGGTGTCCCGGCAAAACGGGAGATCAAATGTTCAGTCCAGCTAATATTGAAGCCGCAATTGGAGGGCTGAAACGGCTGGCATGAAACATCTCGGGATTGTAAATGTTCGTTCCAGGCACCTGTTGTGCCCAAACGTGGCCAGCTCGCTCCACCCATTGCAAGCAAAACCAAATCGGCATTGTGTGATATCAGCCCGGTGGGTGTTTCAAATTGCATTTTGCCATCCTGTCCCCACCCAATCCATTTGTGTCGGGTTCTCAGGGATACATTTTTCGAATCCAGCCTTTGCAACCAGGCGCGCAACAGTGGAGATGCTTTCATGGATTTTGGGAATATTCGTCCCGACGATCCGATAAATGTTTCGGTTCCCAGATCAGAGGCCCAGGATCGTATTTGGTCAGCAGGAAAAGACCGAATAGCGCGATCAAACTCAACATTGCCCGAACATGCATAACGATCGAGGAATTTATCGAGTGGTTCGTTATGTGTAAGATTGAGCCCGCTCTTTCCGGCCATTAATAGTTTTCTGGCCGGGGAGGGCATTGCATCAAACACAACGACATCGTGATCTTCAAACCCCATGGTACTAGCTGCCATCAGACCAGCAGGACCCGCACCAACAATCGCGATTGATTTTCTAGTGGAGGATTTTTGGTTCATTTTTATCGCCTGGCTTGTTTGATGATTGTATTGTTTTGTTAACTACGCTTGGGATGCATTTTACCCAATTGAAAAGGGTTAACTTTTAAGAACACGTTTTGTGCAATGTTGGAAGCATAAGTTGGGAGGGCGGCAAATGTCGCCAGCATTGGGGTACCCATGCATATAGTTGTTGCGGATGCGGGCCGCGTGGCCCTGAAGGTCTTGAAGAAGACACTCGAGGATCGTGGTGATCGTGTCGATGTGTTTACTGATGGACTTGAGGCATTGGATTTTGTGCGATCTACTCCATCTGTTGATGCGTTGATCGCGGGATTTGAGCTGGGTTCGATTTCCGGTCTGGAATTGTGTTGGGAAGTACGCACCGTATCTCAGGAACGCGGGCCAATTTATGTTATTGCAATGTCGTCCACAAGTGATGAACGACGTTTGGTTGAAGCTCTGGACAGCGGCGCTGATGATTTCATCTCCCGGCCAGCTAAAACACAGGAGCTTTACGCGCGACTGCGGTCCGCCGAGCGCCTTGCAAAACTACAAAACGAGTTGATTCTTCTCGCTACAACCGATCCTTTGACTGGTTTGTTGAACCGCCGGGCATTTTTTGAACAGGCTAAAGATATATTCAAAAGGGCAACAGAGCGGAAATGTACAATGACTGCTGTTATGCTGGACATCGACCATTTCAAAAGAGTTAATGACAATTTTGGGCACGATGTTGGTGATGTCGCCCTGTGTGAAGTCGCGCAAATTGCGCAGGAGATTCCGGAAACAATAGTTGGACGACTGGGCGGCGAGGAATTTGGGATTATATTAGAGGGCATCGATGAAATACAGGCATCTGTACTTGCAAATCTGCTGCGGTTGAAACTGGAAAGTACATTGATCGATGCGGGCAAGCAAAAAATTAAATTGACCAGTAGTTTTGGAGTTGCTCAATTTTCGGGCGAAGACACAATAGACGCTCTGCTG
The DNA here is from genome assembly GCA_016764535.1 of Cohaesibacteraceae bacterium. Lineage (GTDB taxonomy): Bacteria > Pseudomonadota > Alphaproteobacteria > Rhizobiales > Cohaesibacteraceae > JAESRR01. Next base: position 33,765 of record JAESRR010000159.1, read on the forward strand.
AAAAAAGCAGATCTCGCTCTGTATCACGCCAAGGATACCGGCAGGAACAAAGTATCAACGTTCACACGTTCATATGCCGAGGCCGTTTAAGACATAAACCGCTTGCCGACTATATGAATTTTCACAGATTTTGCGAAATCCCGAATTAATCTATTCTGCTGCATCAGCTATTTGAGGTCGGATACGGGCGGCTGCTACTTTGAACTCCGGGATTTTTCCGTAAGGATCCAGTTTTGGATTGGTCAGGAAATTCGCAGGTGCTTCGGTGAAGCAAAATGGTATGAACAGCATACCTTTCGTGACACTTCTATCTGCTCTGGATTTCAAGCTTATCACACCCCGGCGTGTTTCAACACTTACCATGTCCCCGGCGGAGAAACCCAATCGATCAATATCAGCTGGATGTACCCCGACTGTCGCTTCGGGCTCTATAGCGTCGAGAACTTCAGACCTACGGGTCATTGCACCCGTATGCCAATGCTCAAGAAGGCGGCCGGTTGTTAGAATAAATGGATATTCATCATCCGGAAGTTCGTCAGATGGAATAAGTTGTGTAGGTACAATCCGACCTTTGCCATTTGAGGTAGGAAACCCCTCGCCAAATAGAATTTCACTCCCCGGTTTATCCAGTGATTTAGCCGGATATGTCACGGTACCATCCTGCTCAAGCCGTTCCCACGGAATGTTATTTAATGATGCCATGTGTGTACACATCTCGGCGTATACATCGGGAACGTCGGCATATTGCCAGTCAAGGCCAACCCGGTTTGCAAGATCAACAATGATCTTCCAGTCCTGACGGGCCTCTCCAGGAGGTGCTAATGCAGGACGACCAATCTGGACTTGTCTGTTGGTGTTTGAGTAGGTGCCAAGTTTTTCGGCATGAACAGAAGCAGGCAGGATAACATCTGCGTGCCAGGCGGTTTCGGTAAAGAAAATATCCTGAACAACCAGATGTTCCAGTTTTGCCAGAGCAGCACGTGCATGGTTCTGATCCGGATCAGACATGGCCGGGTTTTCACCCATGACATACATACCCTTGATTCCACCCGCCAGAATATCATCAATAATCTCGACAACGGTCAGGCCCTTCTCAGGATTAAGCGACTTGTCCCAGGACTTCTCATATCCTTCCCGGATTTCAATATCTCCAACGGATTGATAATCCGGATAAAACATCGGGATGAGGCCAGCGTCAGAAGCACCCTGAACATTGTTCTGGCCGCGCAAAGGGTGAAGCCCAGTTCCTGGTCGGCCAATCTGACCGGTAATAAGTGCGAGGGCAATCAGGGCACGCGCATTGTCGGTACCATGAACGTGTTGAGAAATGCCCATACCCCAATAAATGATGGAATTTTTGGAATTGGCATAAAGTCTGGCAACCTCACGGATGGTTTGCGCATCAATACCACAAATCGGTGCCATTTCCTCAGGCGTAAATGCAGATATTTCGGTTTTTAATGCCTCAAATCCTTCAACATTTTTAGCGATATAGGCGTCGTTGGTCAGGCCCTCGGAAATAATGGTATTTATCATCGCATTGAGGAGTGCAACGTCAGTGCCCGATTTGAATTGCAGAGAATAATCAGCATGACGCATTAATTCCTGACGTCGCGGATCGATGATAACCAGTTTTGTGCCGTTTTTGACGGCCCTTTTGATGTAGGTTGCCGCAACCGGGTGATTTTGCGCCGGACGGGCACCAATTATGATCATGCAATCGGCATCGTCAGCTGCCATGAATGGCGCAGTTACCGCGCCTGATCCGATACCTTCCAGCAAGGCTGCAACAGAAGATGCATGGCAAAGACGTGTACAATGATCGACATTGTTGGTGCCAAAACCCTGTCGAATAAATTTTTGAAACAGATATGCTTCTTCATTTGAACCTTTCGCCGATCCAAATCCGGCGATCGAACGTCCGCTTTCCCGGTCATGGATGGTTTTCAGGCCACCGGCCGCTTTGTCGAGAGCTTCTTCCCAGGTTGCTTCACGAAAAACATCCTTAATGTCGGAATGTGATAGATATGCATCGGCAGATTTGGGTGCATCGTCCCGACGGATGAGTGGTTTGATCAGGCGTTCAGGATTCATCGCATAATCGTAACCAAACCGGCCTTTAACACACAATCTGTTCTCGTTGGCAGGACCATCCCGGCCATCAATTTGAACAATCCTGTCGTCTTTTACCGAGACTTTTGTCAGGCATCCAACACCGCAATAAGGACATACTGAATCAACGACCTTGTCTACTTCCTTGATGATGCGGGTAGTCGACGTGTCATCCATGAGAGATTTTTCAAACAAAGCTCCGGTCGGACAGGCTTGCACACACTCGCCACACGTAACGCAGGTTGAGTTGCCCATATCATCATGCAAATCGAAAACCGGATAAGAGAACGTTCCCCGGCCTCCCATACCAATCACATCATTGACCTGAACCTCCCGGCAGGCACGGACACACAGGCCGCAGGATATACAGGCGTCCAGATTTACAGCAATAGCCGGATTGGTGATGTCCTGACAGGGTGCTTCACCTTTTGGAAGGCGGGAAGATGAAATCCCCATACTTTCGGCCCATAGCCAAAAATCAGCGCCGGAATCGGGGCTTTCTTCCCGAGCGGGCATATCGGCTGTCAATAACTCAAAAACCATGGCACGGGATTTTTCCACCCTCTCGCCATCGGTTGTAACTTTCATGCCGTTGGTTGGTGTGCGTATGCAGGAAGCCGCGAGGATTCTTTCACCATCAATTTGCACCATACATGCTCGACAATTTCCGTCCGGGCGATAGTCTTTTTCATCCTTGTGACACAGATGGGGGATGGTGGTGCCACAACGTTTTGCAATTTGCCAGATGGTTTCACCTGGTTCGGCTGTAACTGTTTTATTATCGAGCGTAAAAGAAATCTGATCGGACATCACAGTTCCTCCCTGAAATATTTGAACAGATGGGAAACCGGATTTGGAGCAGCTTGCCCAAGCCCGCATATCGAGGCGTCACGCATAACGTCCCCCAGTTCTGTAACAAGATCCAGGTCAGGATTATCAGATTGTAGCAATTGGACCATTTTTTCAGTTCCAGCCCTGCAAGGCGTGCATTGGCCACAACTCTCATCTTCAAAAAAACGCATCAAATTGAGTACTGCATCCTTGATGTTGTCCTTATCGGAAAGAACAACAACAGCATGGGAACCCACAAATGAGCCGTGTTTCTCCAATGTTCCAAAATCCAGCGGTTCATCGGCAAGGCTTGCCGGAAGTATCCCGCCAGATGCGCCGCCCGGCAAATAGCCTTTCAACGAATGGCCATCTTCCATGCCATTGCAATACTGGCTGACAAGTTCATTTAATGTAATGCCGGCCGGAGCAAGTTTGACGCCAGGACTTTTAACCCTGCCTGAAACTGAATATGATCGAAAACCCGGATGATTTTTCTGACCCTGGCTGGTGAACCATTCTGCACCCTTTTCCAGAATATCCCGCAACCAGTATACGGTCTCGACGTTGTGATTCAGCGTGGGTCGGCCAAACAACCCAACCTGTGCGATATAGGGCGGTCGATGACGAGGCAAACCGCGTTTACCTTCAATACTTTCAATCATCGCGCTTTCTTCGCCACATATGTATGCCCCGGCACCACGACGCAGAATAAAATAATCAGCCGGAATGATACCGGATTTTTCCAGGGACTTGATCTCGGTGGCAAGTATTTCGAGGAGCTCGGGGTACTCGTCGCGCATGTACAGGTAGACAGCTTCCGCTTCTACGGCTCTCGCCGCAATCAGCGCGCCTTCTATCATCCTGTGAGGGTCTTTGCCCAGATAGTAGCGATCCTTGAATGTGCCAGGCTCCCCTTCATCACCATTGATGGTCATCATACGCGGGCCATCGTATGAGCGAACAAAAGTCCATTTTTTTCCGGCCGGGAAACCCGCGCCGCCAAGTCCACGCAGACCAGACTGCGATAAAGTTTCAATAATTTGATCGGCAGTTAAAGTGCCATCACTGATTTTTTTAAGAAGGGCATAACCTCCTTCTTCCAGATAGGATTCAAGATTAATGTAGTCAGGTAGATCGGGCTTGAGATTGCCGGTTTCTACAGCATCAAGCAGGGATTTCTCTGTCACCTTGAAGAGCGGACGTTTTCCAATTTGTGCAGCTGGAGCATGATCACACGCGCCCATGCAGGGAGCGTGGACAATTCTAACCTTCGCCGGATCTACGGCGTTTTTGGTTGCTTCAATAATCGTATCTGCACCGCGCAATGAGCAGCTGATCGAATCACAGATACGAATAGTGACCGGTGCCGGAGCTGCATCAGCCTCTTTAACAATATCGAAATGATGATAAAAGCTTGCAACTTCATACACTTCAGCTTGCGATAGCCGCATGTGTTCGCCAAGCGCTCGCAGGTGACGGGCATGCAGGCAACCAAATTCGTCCTGCAGTATATGTAGATGCTCGATTAATAGATCTTTGGCGAGAGATTTCCCATCCAGCAGGCCTACCACCTCTGAATAGGCGGTTTCATCCAGAGGACGACCTTTGGGAAACGCACTGTTGCGCCGGAATCCCTTTTTTTGACCTGCTTGCGGTGTCATGGTCCTCTTTCTGGCGCCATGCTTCCATAACACCGGATATAGTATGTGTTCGAATACGCTCTATTCAGTATTCCCCAAAGAATAAAGCGATAAATCCTAAATCGGTGAGAGTGAAAAACTAACGTCCTTCAGCCCGGAATGTCGACGTGCAGAAGTTAATGTGTTGGCCATTAGCATTGCAATTGTCATTGGGCCCACGCCACCTGGCACCGGTGTAATTGAACCAGCATGACCCTCTGCTCCTGAATAATCAACATCGCCAATCAGACGTGTTTTTCCTTCACCGCGCTCGGGTGCGTCAATACGGTTGATGCCAACATCAATGACGCAGGCACCATCCTTGATCCAGTCACCTTTTACCAGTTCTGGACGCCCGACCGCTGCGATTACAATATCAGCATTGCGAACCACTGCAGGTAAATCCTTTGTGCGGCTGTGTGCGATAGTAACAGTGCAACTTTCCTGCAGCAACAATGCCGCCATCGGTTTTCCTACGATGTTGGATCGTCCGACCACAACTGCATTCAATCCGGAAAGATTATCTCCAAGAACGGACTTCACCAGCAAAAGAGAACCAGCTGGAGTACACGGAACCAGCGCCTTGTCACGCTCTCCAGCATGCAACAGGCCAATATTTACGGGATGAAAACCATCCACGTCCTTGTCGGGACGAATGGCATTAAGAACCATGGATTCATTAATGTGGTCTGGCAGAGGGATTTGGACCAGAATACCATGAATGGCATCATCATCATTCAGGGCCTGGACAAGATCCAGCAATTCAGCTTCGGTCGTGTCTTTTGAAAGCGTATGCTGAACCGAGTGAAAATTGCATTCCCTGGCGGCAACGCCTTTGGATTTTACATAAACATGACTGGCCGGATCGTCACCAACCAACACCGTYGCAAGTCCGGGTATGCAATTCKTTTCAGCCAGTAGSGTAGCTGCTTCCTTGGCGACTTTGCCTCTCAACAAAGCTGCTGCGGCACGGCCGTCAATACGGGTTGCAACCATTATGCTTTCTCCATTGATATTTTRTTGACCGGGCAATGGCCCSGCCAAAATTYAAAWGTKCTAGAACAGTCCCACAACATCACCRATTTCATCGAGCCCGATYGCTTCAGCACTCGGTACCCGKGGCAAGCCWGGCATTGTCATAATYTGACCGGTAATCACAACTATAAATCCAGCRCCTGCGGATAGTTTAACTTCCCGGATCGGTACRGAATGACCAACTGGYGCACCWCGCAACGCCGGATCGGTGGAAAATGAATATTGGGTTTTTGCCATGCAAACCGGTAAATGCCCAAATCCCTGATCTTCCCAGCCTTTGAGCTGGTCACGAATTTTCTTGTCGGCAAGAACTTCATCGGCTCGATAGATACGTTTGGCGACCGCTTCGATTTTTTCAAACAAGCCGAGACTGTCTTCATAAAGTGGTGCGAACTGCGCACCGCCATTATCCAGCATTTCGACAACACGTTTTGCAAGATCAACTGTGCCCTCGGATCCTTTGGCCCAGTGCATGCAAAGTATGGCTTCGGAACCAAGTTCCTCGACATAGGCTTTGACGGCAGCAACTTCAGCGTCTGTATCCGATACGAAATGGTTGATGGCAACAACACATGGAACGCCGAATTGCTTGATGTTCTCGATGTGTCGGCCAAGATTTGCGCAACCTTTACGTACTGCGTCGACATTCTCCTGATTAAGAGCGTCCTTGCCAATCCCGCCGTTTGATTTAAGCGCTCGAATGGTCGCAACAAGAACAACTGCGCCTGGTTTTAATCCTGCTTTACGGCACTTAATGTTGAAGAATTTTTCGGCACCCAGATCAGCGCCAAATCCAGCTTCGGTCACAACATAGTCAGCCAGTTTTAAAGCTGTTTTTGTCGCAATAACTGAATTGCAACCATGGGCGATATTGGCGAAGGGACCACCATGAATTAACGCTGGATTATTCTCGAGTGTCTGAACCAGATTTGGCTGCATGGCCTGTTTTAAGAGTACGGTCATGGCACCATCGGCTTTAATGTCCCGGCAATAAACCGGGCTGCGATCGCGGCGGTAGGCAACGATAATATCACCAAGACGTTTTTGCAGATCCTGCAGATCGTCTGCCAGGCAAAGGATGGCCATAATTTCCGACGCCACTGTGATGTCGAACCCGGATTCACCCGGAAATCCATTTGCCACGCCGCCAAGAGACGAGACGATATTTCGCAAGGCACGATCGTTCATATCCAGAACGCGACGCCACACAATACGACGTTGATCGATTTCAAGGGAATTACCCCAATAAATATGGTTGTCGATCATCGCACTTAAAAGATTGTGTGCGGATGTGATGGCGTGAAAATCGCCGGTGAAATGAAGATTGATATCTTCCATCGGCACGACCTGGGCATTTCCACCACCGGCAGCACCACCTTTCATCCCGAAGCAGGGGCCCAAAGATGGTTCACGAAGACAGATTGCTGCTTTCTTGCCAATTTTGTTGAGACCATCACCCAGACCAACAGTTGTTGTGGTCTTGCCTTCACCTGCGGGTGTTGGATTTATTGCGGTAACCAGTATGAGTTTGCCGTCCTGACGATCAGACAGCGATTTGATAAACGTGTCGGAGATTTTGGCTTTGTCGTGGCCGAAAGGCAACAATGCCTCGGTCGGAATGCCAAGTTTTTCGCCAATAGCCTGAATAGGTTCTTTTGACGCCGCACGGGCAATTTCAATATCGGTTTTCATTATGCCTGAAGTCTCCCGGTCAAATTTCGTATACTATTTTCCTATGACGGGAGATTTGTCAATTATGGACTGAAAATTTTGTCAATCCTTTACAAGGGAGATATCGCGGGCAGGGGGGTGGATCCGGATTTCTTATCCAGAACCGTTTCGAGTGAAAGAGAAGCTGATAGCAGTTGTCTGGTATAGGCCATTTGGGGATCAGTGAACACTTCAACGGTGTTTCCTGTTTCTATAATTTTGCCATTTTTCATGATCAAAACACGATCCGTTACCGCTCTGACAACGTGTAGGTCATGTGAAATAAACAGGTATGAAATTCCTAGTGTTGATCTTAATTCACCAAATAAATCAAGAATTTGCGCGCGAACAGAAACATCAAGAGCGGAAACAGGTTCGTCGGCGATAATGAGTGATGGTCGACTGATTAGTGCCCTAGCAATGGCGAGGCGCTGCCGCTGGCCCCCCGAAAATTCATGTGGGTATTTTTGTGCATCATCCGGCGATAATCGTACGTCATGAAGTGCACGTTTAACACGTTCATTTTGCTCGGTTTGCGATACCGCCGGCCTGGTCAGATGTAGAGGTTCTGCAATAGAACGACCCACCATGTGGCGGGGATTAAAGCTGCCAAATGGATCCTGAAATACCACTTGCACATGCTGCTTGAGGTCAACCAAACCGTTTTTTTGCTGTTTTGAGAGTTGCGGGCTGTTAAAAAGCTGGCCGTTCAGACGTACAATGCCTTCCTGAATGGGTTCCAAAGCCAGAATTGCTCGCGCAAGAGTAGATTTTCCGCAACCTGATTCGCCAACCAGGCCGACACTTTCTCCCTTGTATATATCGAACGCAATACCATCATTGGCCCGAAACAATCGCCTGCGTATATATGGAAATTGTCGCGAAAGCGGATAGTCCCGGGACAGATCCCGCACAGAAAGAACCGGAGTTTCGGTAGAAGTTTTTCTCCTCAAAGTTACTTTCGGCGGTACATGTCTGGAAGCTTTAAGGAGTGCTTTGGAATAGGGATGTTTTAGGTTGCCAAACAGGTTGAGAGTTTCATCTTGCTCGACGATTACTCCAGACTTCATGATCGCGATGTGATCGGCCATATCGGCAACAACGGCTAGATCGTGAGAAATCAATAACAATCCGGCCTGTGTCTCTGCGACCAGTTCCTGCAAAAGATCAAGGATTTGAGCCTGTGTTGTGACGTCAAGGGCGGTGGTTGGTTCGTCAGCAATTAACAGGGAGGGCTTCAATGCAATGGCGATGGCGATGATGATTCGCTGGCGCTGGCCGCCGGAAAGTTCATGAGGATATCGGCCGAGTGGAAATTTATTGACCGGTAATCCCACACGTTCCATCAGGCGTATGATCCTTGTTTCTGCCTCGGACCGGGAAAGCCGGAGATGCAGGCGGAGCCCTTCCATCATCTGGTTGCCGATTGTTTTGAGGGGATTGAGTGCGGTCATGGGTTCCTGAAAAATCATACCAATGCCGCGCCCTCTCAGAGAGCACATGTTTTTCTCGGATAATTGCAACAGGTCTTTCGTTGTTGAAGATCCATTGCGATAATGTATAGAACCCGATGTCTGGCTGAATTTTGGCAACAATTGCATGATTGCAAGTGCGGCCATGGACTTTCCGGATCCCGATTCTCCCACCAGTCCGAGAACTTTCCCGGGTTCAAGTGATAAACAAACTTTATCAAGAATCGGAGTGTCTCTTATGGAGAGTGAGAGGTTCTGAATTTTGAGTAACGGCATCACCGGGCCCGGCGCAATCTTGGATCCAGCAGATCGCGTAAACCATCGCCAAGCAGGTTGAGACCAAGGACAGATAAAATAATTGCCAGCCCCGGTACAATAGCAAGATGGGGTGCAAACGCCATCATGGTTTGTGCCTCGTTGAGCATGCGACCCCAGCTTGGCATTGGAGGCTGTGTACCAAGTCCCACATAGGACAATCCGGCTTCTGCAAGAATGCCCAGCGAGAATTGTATGGTCCCCTGAACAATCAGCAGATTGATGATATTGGGGAGAATGTGTTCAACAGTTATGCGCGAAATAGTCTTTCCGGCAACCTGGGCAGCCATGATGTATTCCCTGGTCCAAAGAGAAAGTGCGGCCCCCCGGGTTACACGTGCAAAGACAGGGATGTTGAAAATTCCGATGGCAATAATCGCATTGATCGCACCCGGACCCAGAAGAGCGGTGATCATAATGGCGGAGAGTATTGCGGGAAACGCAAAAATAAAATCGTTGGTGCGCATGATGAAATCATCAAGCCAGCCACCTCTGGCGGCGGCCATGGCACCCAGCGGAACACCGATGCCCATACCGATGATCACTGACACACATGCAACCGCAATGGAATTCCGTGCGCCTGTCATGATCATGGAAAATACATCGCGGCCAAAATGATCGGTTCCAAACCAGAACTCTAATCCTGGGCGCTTTAGTTTGTTTCCTATGTCCAGATTGGTCACATCATGGGGGGTCCAGACAAATGAGAGCAGTGCCATGACGAGAATGACGAGGACAATGATTGCGCCAAATAAAAAACCTGTATTTCGCAATCCAGTCTTTAAAAATGGAATCAATCTAGACATTGTTGCTTTCCCTGCTTCGTAGCCGGGGATCGACCAGACCATAGGTCAGATCGACAAGAAAATTAACTGTAATGACCGTCGCAACCAACAGAATAATCAAACTCTGAACAACGATAAGATCGCGCTGACTAATAGCCTGAAACACCAGTCTGCCCAACCCAGGCAGATAGAATACATTTTCAATTATTATTGTTCCTGCCAGCAAAAACGAAAACTGTAAACCTAATATTGTCAGGACCGGGATCAATGCATTTCGTAAGGCAT
>JAESRR010000241.1 GCA_016764535.1 Cohaesibacteraceae bacterium
CAGACACCACGGGAATCCGGGCGCAGTGATTGGACCCAGTCGAGGGCAGAGGCGGCGTCGGATAGTTCTCCCACACCGTGGTCAAATACACCAAGACTCCTGCCAATTCCACGTGAGTTGAAACGAAGGACTGAAAATCCACGTTTTGCGAACATGTAATACAGATGATAAATTATCTGGTTGTCCATTGTGCCGCCAAAACGCGGATGCGGATGCAATATAATGGCGATGGGTGCGTTTTTATCCTTGGCTGGATGAAAACGCCCTTCCAGTCGGCCAGTCGGGCCGTTAAATATCACCTCGGGCATAAGTCGGTTCTACCTTCCAAAAAACGCGATTTACTGATGGATGGATCAGAGTGCGTTTTTGTTTGTTCAAGCGCGCCTGCTTGACTAATTATAAAGTGCCGCCTAAAACTCAGTTTAGAACGATTCGAAACTGCAATTTGCATTTCTGGTCAAATCGACCAGTGTCGTGCATTACATAGCATGGAGTGGCGGGATAATAGCAAGTCCCTCTCAAATCAATGTTTAAATCATCGCCTGGAATGCTCAATGTGGGCAACTGATAAAAAACGTGTCTATCTGGATCACAACGCGACAACTCCGGTCCGGCCAGAGGTACTATCTGTTGTTTGTGAGGCAATGTCGCGTCCGGGTAATGCTTCGTCAGTACATACAGAAGGACGGTCAACCCGCCTGGAAATTGAATCCGCACGTGACATAATAGCAGACCAAACCGGATCAGAGGCTTCGGGAATTGTATTTACCAGTGGCGGTACAGAAGCCAATATCATGGCTCTTACAAATAAAATTGAACTCAATGGCCAATGGATGGATGTTTCAAATTTGTTAGTAAGTGCCGGTGAACATGCTTCGGTCATGTCCGGCGGTCAGGTTGATTCTGCAAAAATAAATTATATTCCATTGAATTCTCAAGGTGCCGTTGATCTGGAAGCCCTCGATAAACTGTTGAATATCAGTGCTGAAGTTGAAGGCATTTCCCTTGTTTCCATTCAATACGCGAATAACGAGACGGGTATTGTACAATCTGTATCGGATATCGCCAGGATCGTTCATGCGGCTGGTGGTATACTCCATGTGGATGCGGTTCAGGCATTTGGAAAAATACCTCTGGATATCGAACAAATCGGTGCTGATTTTATGACTTTATCGTCGCATAAAATTGGTGGACCGCCTGGAGCAGGGGCGTTAGTTAGAGGGCGTGGCGCAATAAGAATTCCTGCTTTGTTAAAAGGAGGCGGCCAGGAGCGAAATACGCGTGCGGGAACAGAAAATGCACCTGCCATAATCGGTTTTGGCAAAGCTGCAGATTTGATCGATGTTTCTGAAGGTTCGATTGCTGATATTCGTTCAATGCGTGATGGACTCCTGAGCGAACTTATGCGTATTTCACCCGACGCTGTAATTCATGGGCACCAATCAGAGCGGTTACCGAACACTCTCTGTTTTTCTGTGCCAGGAATTGAAGCGGAAACCGCAGTCATTGCACTGGATCTGGAAGGTATTTCGATCTCGGCAGGGTCCGCGTGTTCAAGTGGCAAAGTTGGACCATCTCACGTTTTGGCGGCAATGGGCGTTTCTGATGATCTCGCGCGGGGCGGCATGCGAATTAGCCTTGGCTGGTCGACAACGAATGACGATTTGAGACGCTTTATTCAAACATGGCAGTCTCTTGTAAATACACAATTGTCTTTGGATAATTGTCAAGTAGCTTGAAAGTAAACCGGCGGTCCTTGAAACCGTGTCTGGATGGAGTGGAATATGGCGGCTGTACAGGAAACAATTGATCGCGTTAAAGAGATCGATGTTGATCAGTATAAATACGGCTTTGTTACTGATATTGAAATGGATCTTGCTCCCAAGGGCCTGAGTGAAGACATTGTGAGGTTCATCTCTGCAAAAAAAAATGAACCTGAATGGTTGCTGGAATGGCGACTTGATGCTTATCGCAGATGGCTAACGATGGAGGCACCGGACTGGTCCCGGGTGAAATATCCTCCAATTGATTTTCAGGATCTGTATTATTATGCAGCGCCGAAAAGCCAGGATGGTCCCAAAAGTCTTGATGAAGTTGAGCCGGAACTTCTCGAGACATATAAAAAACTGGGCATCCCTCTTCAGGAACAGGAGATTTTGGCTGGAATTGCTCCAGAAAACAGAATTGCTGTTGATGCAATTTTCGATTCTGTTTCGGTCGTGACCACATTCCGTGAAGAACTGGCTAAGTCCGGGGTTATATTTTGCCCCATTTCGGAAGCTGTGCATTCTCATCCCGAGTTGGTTAAAAAATATCTCGGCAGTGTAGTTCCTGTATCAGACAACTATTATTCCGCACTAAATCAGGCTGTGTTTTCAGACGGATCGTTTGTTTATATTCCTGAAGGCGTGCGTTGTCCGATGGAACTTTCTACCTACTTTCGAATAAATGAACAAAATACCGGACAGTTCGAACGCACATTGATAATAGCTGAAAAAGGAGCATATGTTTCTTATCTTGAAGGGTGTACTGCGCCCCAGAGAGATGAGAACCAGCTGCACGCTGCTGTTGTCGAATTGATTACACATGACGATGCTGAAATTAAGTACTCGACCGTACAAAACTGGTATCCAGGCAATTCCGAGGGCAAGGGCGGTATTTATAATTTTGTAACTAAACGTGGTGATTGCCGTGGCAAAAACTCTAAAATATCCTGGACCCAGGTTGAAACCGGATCTGCGATTACCTGGAAATATCCAAGTTGCATACTACGCGGTGACAATTCCGTAGGCGAATTTTATTCGATTGCGATTTCCAACGGATACCAGCAGTTGGATAGCGGCACAAAAATGATACATTTGGGCAAGAACACAACAAGTCGTATTGTTGCCAAGGGAATTGCCGCTGGAAATTCCGAAAGTACCTATCGTGGATTGGTCTCTGCTCATCGCAAAGCCACCGGAGCTCGCAATCATACGCAATGCGATAGCCTTTTGATTGGCAATAACTGTGGTGCCCACACAATTCCATATGTGGAAGCTAATAACGCATCCGCTGTGTTCGAGCACGAGGCAACCACTTCAAAAATATCCGAAGATCAACTTTTTTATTGCAGATCACGCGGATTTACAGAAGAAGAGGCAGTCGCGCTTATCGTGAATGGCTTTGTGAAAGACGTCATTCAGAAACTCCCCATGGAGTTTGCGGTTGAAGCGCAAAAGTTAATTGCAATTAGTCTTGAAGGCAGTGTTGGTTAGCACCTCATTCTGCATTTACAATCATTGATGCGCCAAAGCACCCGGCCAGGCCGGAAATAAGGATAATGAGACAATTATGGCTCTCCTCGAAATTCGAAATCTGCATGCAAATATTGACGGAACCAAAATTCTAAATGGTGTAAACCTTACCGTTGAGGCGGGCAAGGTTCACGCAATAATGGGTCCAAATGGGTCTGGTAAATCAACCTTGTCCTATATACTGGCCGGGCGCGATGACTACGAGATCACGGAAGGTGAAATCCTGTTCAAGGGACAGGATCTGCTGGACATGGAACCAGAAGAACGTGCAGCTGCGGGTGTGTTTCTTGCCATGCAATATCCGGTTGAAATTCCGGGCGTTGCGAATATAACCTTTTTACGCACCGCGCTGAATGCCCAGCGGAAAGCAAGGGGTGAGGAAGAATTCTCGACACCCGATTTCATGAAGCGGTTGAAGATACTTGCCCAAAAATTAAATGTAACCCAGGATATGTTAAAGCGCCCGCTGAACGTTGGGTTTTCCGGCGGCGAAAAGAAACGTAATGAAATCCTGCAAATGGCAATTCTTGAACCGGTTTTGTGCATCATGGATGAAACCGATTCCGGCCTCGATATCGATGCGCTTAAAATTGTTTCCGAGGGTGTTAATGCACTGAGAAACCCTGAGCGGGGTATGTTGATCATTACGCATTATCAGAGGCTTTTGGATCATATCAAACCAGATATGGTGCACGTGATGTACAAGGGAAAAATTGTTGCTGAAGGCGACAAAACCCTTGCGCTTGAACTTGAAAAAAATGGTTATGCGGCTTTCACCGCAGACGCAGCCTGAGGAGCGCCCGATGGCTCAATTGGTACCTGTACGYACAGAAGCAGAAGAAGCGTTGTTGGGTGAGTTTGATCGCATCGTCGATCAATTGCCTGGTAGTGAAACCGTGATGAGTGCACGAAAGAAAGCCATTGAACATTTTGGCGGTGCTGGCTTTCCTCATCGTCGAATTGAAGAATGGAAATACTCCGACCTCAAGGCCCAGCTAAAAACATTCCCAAAAACGGCCGAGCGGGTTGATATTGCAGTACTTAAGGAAGCTATCAGCAAWATCACTATACTTGATGACGTTTCCCGTAGCCGCATTGTGATTGCCAATGGCAGATTTGTTGCTGAATTGTCGGATATTGATGAGCTGGGAGAAGACATTCAGATATCTTCGATGTCAGATGCTCTTGATTCAGRCCAGCTGGAATTTGAAGCTCCGGTTAGATCTCTGAATGACATTGCGATTGTAATGAATACTGCCTTGTGTGCCGGTGGTGTGATAATTCGTATTGCAGATAATTGCACTCCAACAAAACCGTTGGAGTTGTTGAATTATACGTATGGCAAAGTGAGTTGTATTTCACATAATCTTGTTTTGATCGGCGATGGCGTAGATATCAAATTGTTTGAAACGTTTGTTGGAAATTCAGAAGGAGCTCATATTAATGCGCTTTGTGATTTTCATGTTGGTGACAACACGAGGGTTAATATCCTGCAAATTCAGGATCTTCCATCTGAAAGTTCATTTATCGGAACAAGCAGGGCCCGGATTGGCTCAAAAGTAAAATTTGAGCATTTATCTATTTCAGCAGGTGGTAAATTTGCGCGTGCACAGCAATATTTGTCTTTGGACGGTGAAAACACCAACGTTGAATTATCCGGTATCACGATTGCAAAAAATGGTCAGCACAGTGATCAGACAATAGTGCTGGATCATGTGGTTCCTGATTGTACAAGTACCGAGAATTTTAGATCAGTAATTGCTGACAGGTCTTCAGGTGTTTTTCAGGGTCGGATCAATGTGCATCAAATTGCTCAGAAAACTGACGGAAAAATGATGAGCCAGGCGTTGTTATTGTCCGACAACGCACGTTTTTGTTACAAGCCGGAGCTGGAAATTTTTGCCGATGATGTTCAGTGCGGACATGGCGCTACATGCGGTCAGCTTGACGAGAACCAGCTATTTTACCTTCTATCACGCGGGATATCTCGTGAGGACGCCGAACAACTTCTGACGATGGCGTTTCTGGCTGAACTGGTTGATGAATTTGATGATGAAACACTTGTTGCTTCACTCAGAAAATCCATTGATGCCTGGCTTACAAACTAGATACGAACTCCGGTACAGGAAAACGGCATGTCTGTTTCCATCACTCAAAATACTGAATACGACGTAGAAAAAATTCG
>JAESRR010000120.1 GCA_016764535.1 Cohaesibacteraceae bacterium
CGCTGCTCGAACTCGAGCTGACAGATCGGTAGCTTTGGAGCGGCACCCGCCAATACAGACCGCCACCAACATTTGCCGGGCCATCAAACCTTTTTTCCCACAAAAACAAGTTGGGAAGCTGCAACTTTTGAATGATTTATCGACTTCAACCTTCACGAGACTCATGCAATAGTTGCGTCTAGTTTCAAAGTTTCCAGATTGCAGGTATTTCGAACATGCAGGTTTTGATTGAGTATGATTTCCTGATGATGGTAATCGACGAAAATGAAATTTCGGATGAGACCATTGATCAAATCACAAATGTTGATCGCGTATTGATGCGGTTCATAAAAGATTTCCACGCCGATTATGAAGGGCATTATACCGATAAGGTTACGGCTGGTGAATTTAAGTACAAGCAAATGGAAATAGATTACGACATTGAAATAGAAGACAAGGACACATTCATCAAGAATGTAAGTATGTTCTATAACTGGCTGAATAACATAGTTGGTTTCATCAATGCCAGCCCGCATATTGAATTATATTTCAGAGACAGCTTCGTCGATGAATTTGAAGAAAACGTGTCTGATACCAATGCGCTAAATTTCATGTTGAATACGATGATAACCATTCAGGAATTTCGTCAAATCATAGATATTGTCGATAAGAATAAAGATGAGCAAAACGAAAACGGGGAATAGTCTGCTTTCAACTGCTCCTGCATCAAGGCATGATGAACGGCCTGGCGTTCTTCAATGCTGCATGATGGCCGCTGAACACATATCAGCGTGACACTGTGGGTGGGGACTGTGCCTGAGAAACCCGAAAACCTTCGCCTGGTCCTGCAATCCCCCATGTAACAAAACCTAAACACAAGTGATCTACTATCACCCCACTGGAATCGTTTCTGACTCCAACAGCGTGATAGAAATTCATGAAGCCTGGTTCCCAAAAGAACGAAAAAGCCGGTACCAAAGCCGCAAAAAGTCTCGAATACTACAAAACCAAATGCGAGATGTATGAAAGCTGGCTGCGCGCAATCGATGAACATGCCCGGTTTGATGTCTGGTTCAAGGATGCTGATAGCCGCTATCAATTCGTCAATAAATTCTTTGAACGCTCAATCGGTCGCGATCGCAAGGATCTAATCAATAAAAGCCCCAAGGAAGTGTTTGGCGGCGACCGCGCCGGGCGCATCATCGCAATGGATAACAAGGTCAAATCGGAGGGGCGTCTGGAACGCTGTGTTCCCTGCGATGATGCCGGATTTCTGGAAATGCACGAGGAAGTCCGTTTTGCGGTGAACGATCCCAGGGGAAGCCCGGTTGGTCTTGGCTGTTTCGCGTTTGAAACAACCGAGAAAAGCATGACCGAGGAAGCCCTTTCCCAGGCACAAAAAATGGCTGAACTGGGAAATTGGCGCTGGTCGGTAAGGGACAATTGCCTGATCTCATGCTCGGAACAATTTGCAACCCTTTTGGGCGTTAATCTAACCGAAGCATTCAGCCTGATGCAGGATCGCTTGAAGCGTTTGATCCACCCCGATGACGTGAAAAAAGTCGAGCAGTTGCAAAGCCGGTTAACCGACCCGGACTTTGGCAGTTATGAGCTTGAATATCGTATTGTGCTCAACAATGGTCAGGAGCGATTTGTACGCGAAATTGCAGAACCCATGCTCGGCAACAGTGGCCAGCCAGTTGAATATGCGGGAACCCTGCAGGATATTACCCGCCAAAAACGCATTGAGCTTGAACTGCTACAATCCAGAGAAGAGCTGGAATGCCGGATTGAACAACGCACCGCAGATCTGGCACATCTCGCCAATACCGACGCGTTGACAGGGCTCCCCAATCGTCGATTTTTTGGCGAGGAAATCAGTCGCCGTTTTGCTGAAAACTCAGGCACTGGCCTCGCTGTTGTTTTAATAGATCTTGATGGTTTCAAGTATGTGAATGACAATTATGGCCATAGCGTTGGCGATGTGCTTTTGCAAACTGTCGCGCAGCGCCTCAGCGATAATTCAGGCGAGGATGTGCTTGTTGCCCGCCTTGGCGGGGACGAATTCGGTCTCGCATTTCAGACCAGTGCAAACGAAGGTAGCCAGACAGCAATTGATCTGTGTGAATTTCTACACCATGCCCTCAAAGCACCGATAGACATTGGCGCCCTCGCGCTTCACATTGATTGTTCCTTTGGCATCAGCATCCTTGAAGGTGAAGACAACAGACTGGAAGAAGGGCTGAAATATGCCGATATCGCGCTTTATCGTGCCAAGGATTCACCAAACTCCATCGTTGTTTTTGAAGCGCGCATGGCCGAAGAGCTGGCCTTCAATAAACAGCTGGAAGCTGACCTGCACAAGGCCCTTGATGCGGGCGAGCTGCGTGTCGCCTACCAGCCACAATATTCAACCGACGGCCAAAACCTGATCGGTGTTGAAGCCCTGACCCGCTGGATTCACCCCCAATACGGACATATTTCACCTGTTGTTTTCATTAAAATCGCCGAAGATTGCGGCATGATTGATCAACTGGGTGCGTTTGTTCTTGATCAGGCCTGTCAGGATATTGGCGCATTAATGGATGATCTGGATCGCAACATTCGCCTCTCTGTCAATATTTCAACCAGACAATTTCATGACGGAAAACTGGCTGAAAAAATCTCGGCTGTTCTGGAACGAAGAAATTTTGATCCGCGTCTGCTGGAGCTGGAAATTACTGAAACGGTTTTTGCCAAAAATATGAAAGAGCTGGGTGAACAACTCAAGGCAATCAGGTTTCTTGGGGTTTGCATTGCGCTTGATGATTTTGGTACCGGCTATTCTTCTCTCAGTTATCTGCGCCAGTTCGAAGTTGATCGCATCAAGCTGGATCGGGAATTCATCATGGACATCGCCTGGTGTGTATATGATCAGCGCATATTGCATGGCATTATCCGGCTCGCACAAAGCCTGCAAATCACCACGATAGCCGAAGGTGTCGAAGACGCCCAACAGCGGGATATTTTAATGGAATACGGATGTGACGAGATCCAGGGATTTTTCTATAGCCGTCCGCTGTTCATTGAACAGCTACGGGAACAATTCCAGGAGCAGGGCCTCAAAAAAACCGCGTGATGGTCGCTGACTGATCTGCCATCGCCCCATACCTTTAATCCAAAACCAACATTCCCGGCGAACACCTACTCTGCTTCCTGGAAATCCGACCCGGCTTTGCAACATTTCCAATTGATGCATCTCACGGTTAAACTTCGGGAACATCACGCGTCCCGGTGCGAGATTATTTATCCATTGAACATCTCGATAACCCGGCCATCGAGAACCGTCTACGGTTAGGTAGTCAAACTAACGTAAACATCAATCTGGAAGCACATTCGCAACATATGCAAACCAGGGCACACTCTCCTTTTCTGCCTCCAAATTGTCCCTTAATGTTATCGGGCGATAGTCTGCATTCACTTGCTGCCCGACCTGATATGTCACTCCACTTGAATTCAGCCAGTTGTCTCCTCTCCGCCCTGCCAGCGTTCGTCCACCTGACAACCCATCCCCACCCTTTCTCCGTCTCCCGATCCATCCTCACCCCTCCCGCCCTTGACAAACGTTCAGTTCGGAGATAGTTAGGTAGACGAACTAACTTTGGATAAACCTATGACGCTGGCTGAATTTGTCGAACATACGCACCGCCTCGCCCGTCGACACTGGGGCATGTCCGCCGATACGGGAGACATTACCCATAGCGAATTTGAATATTTGCGAGCGATCAGGGCACAGGAAGCTTTCAAAACCAACGCGGCCGAACACGGTCAGCATTTGCATGACATTGTGCGGGACATGGGAGTCAACAAAGCGAGTGCCAGCACGATGATCAGCAAGCTGGAAAAGCGCGGCCTGATCGAGCGGTTTCAATGCCAGTATGACGCCCGGGCGCAACATATTCAGGTTTCAGCCAGTGGGGCTGAATTACTGGCGCGTGGCAAGATTGTCTATGACAACATCGCCAATGAATTTTTGGCACAGTTAAGCTGGGGGCAGCGCAATCAATTAACCGCAGCAATTAAGGAAATCAGCAAGGATGGTTAGTGCAGATCTGAATTATTCCGGATCGATATCAAGAATTTTCGCACTGATATGGGAGACAAAAACGCCTCCTCCCCTCGCAGGTTTCATCATAACAAATTCTTCCGTCATTTAGTTAGTTAGGCAGACTAACATTATACAACTAATAGTTTTGAAACACCCTGACAGTCCCAACGGAAAAAACGACTTCATCAATATCAAAACAGGATCACCGTTACGACAAACCATATTTGCTTTATCGAATTCCCACGCCGGGCCGAATAACACAAAGTTGCCTTCAAATATTGCCGGTATTGCCTTTACGCCCGGGTTCGCCGGGACATTACAACACTTTCCAAAAAAGCAGGATTTCGATAATGCCCAGGCCTCACTCATAGCTGTCACAAAATTGGTTTGGTGAGCGATTTGATTAGTTGGTTAGACTACCTAACTACGGGATAGAATTATCCGAGTATGCATCTGTGGCCAGGCTGATTTTGCCGGGTTGTTAATTCTCGGAAACAGCCTCCGCAGTTTTCCCATCTTTCCTGGCCCCGGGTTCCCGTTTCCCATTTCCCGTTTCCCGAATAAATCCGTCCGGACACAATTCGCAAAAAAAGGAGAATGACACACCTCTTCATTAGTTAGTTATCCTAACGAACCTCCAGTGAGCTTTATCTGAATTATTTCAAATGATCCATGTTCAAATCACTCATGCATTGTTCCATTGATTAATCTGTACCTCATTTTCCGTCCACCGGAACACATTTGGGTCGCCCGGCACGCCCTGGCTTACACACCCAAACCGGGACCAATTGGATTGTTTCCGGACTATCAGTTCATAGATACCGGGAAAATTATTCACCATCACTCCCTTGATTCTATAGTTCGTTAGACAAACAAACATCCTCCTCTATCCGGAACCTAAACAACAAACAGGAATCCCGTCATGAACTTCCACCTGATACTTATTGGCACCGCTCTTTATATTCTTCTATGGGAAAAGCTTCCCGAATGGGGACATTGGTTTAATATCCTGCTCGCCCGGCTTCCCTCCCCGCTTCGTACGCTATACACCCAATGGAAATGTTCCTGGTGTTCAGGGTTCTGGATAGCCCTCACCCTGCATGCCATCACCGGGCAATGGCTAATCCCGGACTTCGCAGATCTCAACATTCAGCACGGCCTCGTAGCATCCATCATCGGTTGGTTCCTTGACGCCATTTCCAGTGCCACACTGATCAATATGCTGCATCTCACCATTAAAGCCATCGGCCTTCCTGCAATGAAAGCGCATGCAATGAAGGCCGAGTTTATGAAATCAATTGGCCTGGCACCCAATGAAATTGTGAAGGACCCGAAGGGCAGTAAATAATTCTGCACTTCATCGTTCAGGTCGTGCATTTCATCTTTA
>JAESRR010000005.1 GCA_016764535.1 Cohaesibacteraceae bacterium
TCTAGGAAGTGGAAAGGGCGAATTTGCCAGAAAGGTGAAAAAATGGCAATTCAAGCAAGATAGAATGAAGGCGGCACCCCATTCTGACGTAATAATCTTGCACTGCAATGACCCTGAAAATCCCTCAGAGAATGACTATGTGATCTGCGCTGAGGCAAAATCAAAAGCGTTAAAAAATAATACATACAGGCCAATCGCCAATGCCATTAAAGGGTACGAAGCTGACAAAACAGGTCGATTAGCTCGTACTTTGAGCTGGTTGCGCGAGAAGGCAATAGAAAACGAGGACGCTGAGTCTATAGCTTTTGTCGAGAGGTTTACAAAGTCGAATCTTGGCACATCTTTTAGAAAAAATTACCGCGCGGTCGTAGTCATTGATCGCGCTTTGTTGGACGCAGAATTAGTAGAAAAGCTACACATTCCTCCCCAAAATGAGGAGTTTGAAGTTGTTGTCCTTGGTGTTGACGATTTGAAACCTCTTTACGAGACCTGCTTTTCCAGAGCTGTAAGCGAGCTAGAAAATGGATAAGCAAATTCGAGAGTTAATGGGACAGATTGAAGCCTGGGAAAGTGCTGTAGAATTCGGCATCTCGGAAGATCTTTGGGATGAATATGCGGTACGCCTAAAAAGTGACGACCTTTACATTGCTGCAATTGCTGCGATTTTCGACACACTTCGAAATGAGAATAACGAAACGAAGAAAAAAGAACTTTCAGAACTCGCGAAAACGCTTCTAATATTTTCAAAAAGCGCTGCATCGAGTTATCTGAAGGGAGTCGAGAAAAACCTAAATCTTCTCTACACATCGGCACTTTTTTATCTTGCCGACTACCCTGCGACTGCAACACTTGTAGCAGGGCAAGTGGATAGTGAAGTCTTGCTCAACGATGCTGAGCGATTTTTGCAGGCTTTTCTTTCTCGGAACTTAGCCGATGAAGACGAATTGCAGAGATTATTTTTACAAATTCTAGGAGCAGATGACGTACTCGACTTATCTATAATTATTGGACAGCTTCAAGCTTTGGAACGCGATGGACTCGGTGATGATCCTCGTTTGTTCATTGCTTCAAAACTCGCAAAAAACTGCATTGATAGATTCAAGGATTTCAATATTTGGAACGTATTGAGAGAAAATGCATCCAATTTTAATTCTACGGAGTGGCGACCATTTTTGGAAAACACTGATGTATTTCCATTATGGGAGCTTTTCCCATCGCAGATATCTGCAGTTCGTTGCGGTATTCTTGGTGATACAAATGATGTCTACAGTCTACAAATGCCTACATCTGCAGGTAAAACATCATTTTGTGAAATACTGATTTATCACGAGGTTAAGGTACGGAAAAAACGTGTTCTCTTCTTAGTTCCATTTCGGGCTCTTGCTGCAGAGATCCAAGAAGGAATTTCAAAAAGATTAACGAAAGCTGGTGTGGAAGTGGTTGCCAGCTATGGTGGAAACATCCCAACTCGATCAGAAACAAACTCTGTCGAAACAGCAGATGTTCTAATAGTTACACCTGAAAAATATGCGGCACTTAGTCAGAGTATTCCGAGTTTGCAGGAGTCATTTGAAACTATTATRTGTGATGAAGGCCATCTCATCGACGATGATGGGCGAGGGCTGCAATACGAGCTTCTTTTGACAAAATTAAAGGGCGAAACAGCGGATGCACGCAAGATAGTTTTCATTTCCGCAATCCTACCCAACGTAGACGTAATACATAGTTGGCTCGGTGGAGAACCAAATAAACTCGCTGTGTCAACGTACAGGCCTGTCGACACAGACTTTGCGTTTGTTGTCCCAAATGGCCCAAATATCTGGGGATTAGATTTTAATACAATTTTTGAGGCTCCACGTCGCTATTCTCTACCCAAGTTTCTTACCCAAGATGATTTTAGGTATATTAATCCAATCACAAACAACCTGAATCTGACGTCTGGTTACCAAAGTTATTTAAGTCTTGCGAGTGGATCAGCGCTAAAAGCTAGAAACAATGGACCAGTTGCACTTTTCACCACCATGAAGGGTAAAAATGGAGTGAGAGGGCTTGCTGAAAAGTTGTTAACGATGATTCATCAAAAAGTGGCAGTCTCCAAAAAAGCACCAGTTCCCTCAGTAGAACTTCCAAAACTAATTGAATATGTGAGCTTTCAATTTGGTGCTGAACATCTTCTTACAAAGATTCTCCAAGAAAGCATTGGATATCACCACGGGAGCTTGCCGCAAGAAATTCGTCGCGAGATGGAGGCCGCGATTCAAAACGGTGCGATTAATATTTTAATTTGTACAAGTACCTTGGCAGAAGGGGTGAATCTCCCAATTCGAACTCTGGTTGTCCACACTATTAAGCGCTACAATGGAAAAATATTAAGAGAGATCGAAAAACGAAGTATCAAAAATATTGTAGGTAGAGTTGGGCGTGCAGGAAAGGAAACGCGTGGCAGAATCCTATTGGCAAACAATAAGGAACGGGCCTATGTCGAGAATGTCTTTCGGGATTTGGCTTTGGAACCAGCAAAAGGTGCGCTTTTCAAGCTCGTATCAGATCTGAATAGAATCGTCGTCGACAACAACCTAACTCTCGACAACGATTTGTTCGAAAGCCAAGCCGCTTCATTCTTGGCAATCCTAGACAAAATTGATGCTGCTATCATTGATCTATTACCTGCAGAAGTCGTAATAGATGAAGTGGAAAATCTGGTTGAAAAAATTATCGAGCGGACATTAGCATATCATTACCTTGAGACAGATATTCTCCGGGACCGTATTAAAGAGATTTTTCTAATTCGAACAAAAGCATTGTTCGCCACAGTTCCTCCCGAAGGTATTTTGACTTTACGAAAAAGCGGCTCATCCCCTAGATTTTGGCGATTTATAAATGAAGCGTCCATACTCGATCGTGCTGAATGGATCGAATTATCGCAAGTTGATGATCAAACCTGGTTAACAGAAATTGTGCTACGCCAGTTTGATATGCCTACATTTGAAAAAGACCTCAACATGGGCGTTATTACAAAGGTGATTACAACATGGATGCGTGGAAAAACATACGAAGAAATCGCGATTGAGTCTGGCTTAGAAATTGATGAAGTTCTTGAATTTCTCTGCCATACTATAGGTTTTACACTTCAGGATGCCCTCGGGAAAACCACTCAAATGGCGATTGAAAAGCTTGGAGAAGAGGTGGTTTCCGAACTTGCAGAAAATTGGCCTTCGCTACTTCAGTATGGCCTTGGAGATCTACAGCAGCTGGACTTATTTGAGCGAGGAGCGAGCGATCGCTTGGGCGTTTGGGGAATATCAAGGTATCTTAAATCTTACGGCATTACTGCCCGAGGAACCACTWTAGTGATACACTTGCGAACAAACTCTTCGAACGTAGTTGAACATCTTTTGTCAGATCCCCGTGTTCCGAAGATTAGTGCACAGCGCACYCTAAAAGAGCTACGATTGTCACCTTAAATAGTTACTGCCATATTTGACTGGACGTGTCTGATTCAATATTCAACATCGCATAATTCATCAACCATCTCTTTAATTTTTGAATTCTTTAAAAATGTTCGAGAAGTGGTACTGGATGGTGCACAAGAGGGTACGATTAGCCAATTTGGCAATTATTTACCGCTATACAAAAAACACCGCGTCATTAAGCGGTGTTTTTTGTATCTCCTATGTTAGACTGAAAAACTAATGGAAAAAATACCCACCCTAATAATATTCTCAGGACTTCCCGGCTCTGGTAAAACAACCATCGCACGAGAACTATCGAAACAAATCAATGCCACTTTCTTCCGAGTAGACAGTACTGAAAATGCGATGAAGCGCTCCATGTTAAAAATACACCCAGCGGAAGATGCAGGTTACATGGTTGGGTATGCTATTGCCCTAGACAATCTCACCAACGGAATGAGTGTGGTTGCGGACTCTGTAAACCCCATAAAGCTAACGCGCGACGACTGGAAAGCTGTTGCTGCACAATCAAACGCACATTGCCTAGAAGTTGAGGTGATCTGTAGCGACCTAGGTATTCACAAGAAAAGAGTGGAATCACGTTTAGCTGATCTGCCTGTGCAAAAACTTCCGTCATGGGAAGATGTAACAAAGCGTTCTTACGAAGACTGGGATAGGGAACATTTGATTATTGATTCAGCAAAGATGTCAGTGGATGAATGTGTGGCTGAGATTATTACAAACTTCTAGTTTCCAAAATCGCCAATCCACCCCTCTATTCTGAAACTCACACCGCGATACACTTCCCACCATGCTTTACACAATTCCAGATGAAGCAATAGAAGAGCTACACATCATATGTTCAAAAGAACTAGGTGAAGAAATGTCTGTGGATGATGCACGTTTTACTGGCAATCAGTTATTGAACCTGTATCGGTGCCTGTGTGAGATTGCAGAAGATAATCCTGATCTTCAGGCAGAGAGTGAAGCGTTTGAGGTTCCACCTCGCGCATAATTTTGACAGCTTCGAATGCTAATTCTACAACCTTGGGGTCGTTAGCTATTATTGCCAGTTTTTGCACCTGCGGTTTGGTTAATTTCTTGGCTTTATGTGGCTTGGTTCGAACGTTTTCTACTTTCCCGCACAACCGTGGAACCCCAACCGCAGAGAGCATTTCAATGAACGGGAATCTGGCTTCCAGCCTGACTTTTTTATCTTTTAATGTCGGGTTCGAACACAGTATTTTCAGAAGTTTCCGTTTCATACACACATCCGCAGCAGAAAAATATTTTACGGCTCTAGCATTGAACATACTCAAGATTTTCAAGGGTTCGAACGTAGGCTTTTCTTTTCGGGCAATTTCTGCTTTTCCCCGAGCACTGGCGATGCTGATCTGCAAATTCTTGCGTTTATTGGTAAATTCATCATCGGTAATCACATCACGTAATCTAAGATCGGTCAGATTGGAAATCTGCTTCTCATAATCATTAACGGCAAGGGCGTGCTTTTCAGCGATGGCTTCCTCTTCAGATTTTAACTCGCCATTGAATTGTGACAATTGCTTTGCAAGCCAGTCAAACACGGGTTCAACGATACTCAACTGTTTCATAAATTCCACAATCTGACTTTCAAGCTGTCGCACTTCAATAGAGGGTTGCGTGCATTTCGGCGTGCGATGGACACGCGTACAATGATAATAGGTGTATTCTCGACCACTTGGCTTGCGCTTGTATTCCGCTGTTACAGACAACCCACATGCGCCACAACGCAACAGGCCCGCATATGCAAACGCATGCTTTTTGGGTTTAATTTTGGTTTCCCCACTTATCAAAACTTGTGTTTGTTCAAACTCCTGTTTTGATACAACAGGTTTGTGCTTTCCCTCATAGATTTGCCCGTTCCAAAGAATAAAACCTGCATAAAAGGGATTTGAGAGCATTTTATACAGTGTGGATACCGCAGGTTTTTTGCCGCCCTT
>JAESRR010000298.1 GCA_016764535.1 Cohaesibacteraceae bacterium
GGCTTTCCAGAAGGGTGAGCTAGCATGCATGGGTTCCGCAATTCCCAAGCCAATTCATTTTAATGAAGATGATGAAATTTGCTTGAAAACTCACCCCGATATTGTTTTTGAACACAATGAAATACATAGAAATAACTGGCTATTGGATCATGTAGTTTGGGATTCCTGCCATCTGGCCGGGCGAAAGAACTATTTTATTTGGTTACATCTTTCCTTTGATGCATTACTTGAGAGATTTCCACCCAAAGAAATAATTCCACTCTCCAGCCTTAATTCATTCGCTGGAAATTATGTCGTTAATGCTGAATACAGGAGCGCATTTGCTTTGAGCGCCAAACGGCGTGGTCGCCCATCATTACCGTGGAATGATTTTCATGTTGAAGTTGCCCGGATGTACAGGGACGGTGAAATGGCTGTAAAAAAGGAAGCCGCAATTCGTGATCTACAAGACTGGTTTTATGCACGACATAAATTGAAAGTCGGGCGTTCAACTGTTGGAGAACGCCTCAAACCCTACTTTGATGAGTTGGGTAGGAAAAAGACAGAAAATCCCGAGCAATAATTTCTGTCTTTTTTTGTTCCTTTTTTGTTCCTGTTTTTGTAGCGCGATATTTCTACATGTTGTATTTGTCTTCCATGTTCAATAACAGATCAGGAGATTGCTTCAAATGCAGATGAATACAACACTTATGAGCTGCAAAATTACAGCTGAGTATCTTAATCTTTCCGTTTCAACGTTAGCGAAAATGCGACTGGCTGGCACGTCACCCAAATTTGTAAAGATGGGTCGGCGCGTAGCTTTTCGTATTCAGGACATTGATCAATGGATCGAGAGCCGTCTTCGCTGTTCAACATCTGATCACAATTGATCTTGTAACATTTTTGTCGCGTATGACAATAATTGCAGTTCGGCATTTCTGCGACATTTCCGGACCTTGCCGTATACAAATGTGTACATTTTTTCATACATAAATTTAAATCATATCAAATGAATTGTAATTATCCATGTCAAGAAAAATTACAAATAAGGGCCGCAGTAGTCGGGATGCGCGGCATGTCCGGCTGTATTACTGGATGATGCAGTCGTTGGCCTGGCAAGTCCTGAGACCTGCAGATAGAGCCGTCTATATTCAACTTCAGATGCGCTACAACGGGACCAACAATGGTTTTCTGGCGTTTTCCGTTCGTGATGCGGCAAGAGAGTGCAACATCTCCAACTCAACAGCTGGCCGTTGCTTCATTAACCTCCAAAACAAGGGCTTTATCGTGATTTCCACTCCGAGTTCATTTGGACAAAAATTGAGAAAAGCAACCGAATACCGGTTGACTGTCTGTTCATGTGACAAGACAGGAGAACTGGCGACCAAAGACTTCATGAAATGGGTAGAGGTTGTGTCAAAAGCCAAAGAAATTCCAGACCACGGTACCCGAGTTGAACCCGATAGTGTTCGAGATGAAACTATTAGCCTTCATTGAACAGGTTCCAGGGCCATTACAGTAACTCCAGTGGAACTGTGAGAGCTGATTTATGTGCTTGAACAGTACCTCTCATGATACACATATAATATACCAGTCAGCAGGGGTAGCGTTCTGTAACGTCAAACTGTTGTGATGTCATGCCCGCTAAATAATCAAATACAAAATACACATCACCGTTCCCGGATTGCTTCCTGCTTGTAACGTAGTAGAGGAGATAAAAAGAACTCGATGATCCTGCGTTTGCCGGTTTTAACCTCGGCGGTGACGCGCATGCCCGGAGCCAGATCAATGGTCCGGCCATCAACGGTAATCGACTGGGTTTCAAGTTTTACTTTCGCCTTGTAGATCGGCCCCAGTTGCTCATGCATGAACACATCATAGGAGAGGGCGCTAACTGTGCCGGCAAGCACGCCATAACGGGTAAACGGGAAGGCTTCCAGCTTGATTTCCGCCTCCTGGCCAACCTCAAGAAACCCAATATCCTTATTGAGTACAATGGCCTCGATTTCGAGCGGCGTATCGGAGGGAACAATCGTCAATAATTGCTTGCCGGTTTCAACCACAGCGCCAATTGTGTGCACTGCCAGCTTGTCGATATAGCCGGACACCGGAGCACGTAATTCGCGATAGCTCTGGCGTTTGAGTTCCTTTTTGTAATTCTGTTCCAGAACAGTGATCTGGCTGAGTGCTTTCTGTCGACGATTGGCCGCTTCAGAGCGGTATGTTGCCCGGGTCTCGCTCTCGCGCGCATGCCAGGTTGCTATTGTCGCCTGAGCTTCAGCCTCTTTYTCAAAAACGCCTTCCAGCTGCGCTTCCATCTCCAGCTTTTGTTGTTTGAGCTGCAATACCATAGGCTTCTGGGTGATGCCTTTGGCCAGCAATATTTCCTGCGCCTCAAGGCGTTCCGACACCAGTGGAATGGTTTGGCTCAGCTGTCGCCGCTCAATGGCTGCTGCACGTAACGAGGCTTCRCTACGGTTGATTTCTGAYTTGATSGCATCAAGAGACGAATGGAACCGGTTGACTGTATCGCGCAATAATATGCGGCTGTTGATCAACAGCTCCTCGGAGGCTTCTTGYGGCAATGTCARTTTGCYGTTCGGGTTGAGTGTCARCATCGCRGCACCAAGCGCCGCTTCAATCCGMGCCTGCATCAATTCAAAYTGRATGCTCTCCAGATTGGCAGATGTCTCGGTCGGGTCCAGCTCTATCAGCAACTGAYYTTTTTCAACCAGCTGSCCGTCYTSRATGTGRATGGCRCGAATWACACCGGTTTCAAGTGGCTGCACGGTCTTCACTTTGCCGGTYGGTAATGTCTGTCCCTCGGCAATAACAACGATGTCGACAGTRCCCCAATAKGCCCASACAACTGCRAAGACAAAAAACAAACCAATGACGACGGCAATGATACGCCCAAACGGTGCCGGAGGTTTCTCCAGTACTTCCAGGGCAGCAGGCAGGAACTCAATCGCATCCGATTGCGTACTGTTTTTTGCGACGTCGTTATTCACGCTTTTTTACTCRAAACTCTCTCGACACGAGAAGGTTAATATGGTCTTAACAAGAACCAACGTTCTACTATCACAGTGAGAATATGCGTCAATGGCAGATGTAATTGCCGATACAGAAATGGCAAAAWTGCTGGAGAATGACGAGGTCGAGCCGGATMCAAGCGGCGCGYTRTCWYTGGCTATGTTATTGGCATTTCACGAGATTCGTGCGTCTGCCGAACAAATTCAGCATGAATACGCAAATATMGCCGGTTCCCTTGATACAATTGCCATGGTGAGGGCAGGTCGCAAGGCCGGGTTGAAGTGTAAGTCGGTAAAAACCACACTGAAGAAATTACCAGGGTTACCGCTCCCGGCCATAGCGTCTACCAGGGATGGTGGTTGGTTTATCCTTGCCAAATGTGTGGATAACCAGGTGCTGGTGCAGCATCCGGGCAAGCCGCCGCAAGAAATGTCGACGGATGATCTAACGGTATTGTGGTCCGGTGAGATCATTCTCGCTGCCCGTCGCGCCAGTGATCTGGTATCGGATCTCAAGTTTGGCATGCGCTGGTTTGTGCCGGTGCTGATGAAGTACAAGGCGTTGTTTTCTGAAGTGCTGCTGGCGTCTTTTTTCATCCAGTGTTTCGCGCTGATCATGCCGCTGTTTTTTCAGGTGATTGTCGACAAGGTGCTGGTGCATCGCGGTGTCACCACGCTGGACGTGCTGATCATTGGTTTGATCGCAATCACAGTATTTGAGGCGATCCTCAGCTTCCTGCGAACCTTCATGTTCTCCCACACCACCAGCCGGGTTGATGTGCAGCTGGGCGCGCAGCTTTACAAACATCTGCTTGCTTTGCCGATTTCATATTTTGAAAGTCGCCCCACCGGCCAAACCGTGGCCCGGGTGCATGAACTGGAGAATGTTCGCGATTTCATCACCTCGTCAGCGTTGACGGTGGTGATTGATTTCATGTTCACCTTTGTATTCTTTGCCGTCATGTGGGTGTTCTCTCCAACCCTGACATTGATCGTACTGGCATCTGTGCCGATCTATGTGTTCATCTCGGTGCTGATCACGCCCGAGTTGCGCCGCCGGGTGGAAGAGAAGTTCTATCGCGGTGCCGCCAATCAGGCTTTTCTAGTCGAGAGCATCTCCGGCGCTGAAACGCTAAAGGCCATGGCGGTCGAGCCACAAATGCAAAACCGTTGGGACGAGAACCTTGCGGCCTATGTCAAATCCTCATTCCGGGCGATGACTCTTGGGGCGTTTGGTGCGCAAACAGTGCAGCTGATCAACAAACTGGTGATGGGGCTGGTGCTGTGGTTCGGTGCCAAGGCTGTTATGGCGGGGGAGATGACCGTCGGGCAGCTGGTTGCGTTCAATATGCTGGCCGGGCAGGTCAACCAGCCGATCATTCGCCTCGCCCAATTGTGGCAGGATTTTCAGCAGTTCCGCATTTCCATTCAGCGCCTCGGTGATATCCTCAATACGCCGACAGAAGGCGCGACATCGACACCGGAGAACCTGCCACCGATCAAGGGCAAGATCGTTCTTAAAAATGTGACGTTCCGCTACAAGCCCAATGAACCGGAAATTCTAAATAGTGTATCATTGGAAATCGAGGCGGGGCAAACCATTGGCATTGTCGGGCGTTCCGGATCGGGTAAATCAACGGTCACCAAACTGATCCAGCGCATGCATGTGCCGGAAACAGGGCGCGTGTTGATTGATGGCATTGATATCGGGTTGATGGACCCTGCATGGCTACGCAGGCAGATAGGTGTGGTGCTGCAGGAGAACGTGCTGTTCAATCGCTCGGTGCGCGACAACATTGCGCTTTCCAATGCTGCCATGCCAATGCGCCGCATCATGCAGGCGTCGCAACTGGCCGGGGCGCATGATTTTATCCTGCAACTACCCAAGGGCTATGACACAATTCTGGAAGAGCGCGGCTCCAACCTTTCCGGCGGTCAGCGCCAGCGCATTGCTATTGCCCGTGCACTTGCGACGGGGCCACGTGTGTTGATCCTTGATGAAGCCACAGCAGCGCTTGATTATGAGAGCGAGCGGATATTCCAGCGTAATCTTACCAAAGTCGCAAAAGGCCGCACCGTGATTGTCATCGCCCACCGGCTTTCGACAGTCCGTCATGCAGATTGCATTCTGGTGATGGATCAGGGGCAGATTGCGGAAAAAGGCACTCACACCGAGCTCATTGCACTCAATGGTATTTATGCCGAACTGAGCCGTATGGCGGAGAATGAATGATGGGAATACTGGAACGATTTCGCCACAAATCAGCAAAGCCTGTGCCCTTGGCCGATGCAGTGCTTGTACCGGTAAAAACCGGCAAACTGATCACCCGTAAAGCCGAGCGGAAAGACGTTGATGCCCTTGTTGGTCTCAGTCGCCGGTTTCATGAAGAGGG
>JAESRR010000121.1 GCA_016764535.1 Cohaesibacteraceae bacterium
GGCTGGCCGATATTTTCCGCGCCAATGTGGTGGATAGCACCTTAGAGAGCTTTGTGTTTGAAATCACCGGTCGGGCCAACAAAATTGACCAGTTCATAAGCGTGATGGCACCTTTGGGACTTGTTGAAGTCTCCCGGACCGGAATAGCGGCCGTGGGCCGTGGATCAGAAGCCATGTAGTTCAGAAGCCATGTAGATCAGAAATCATGTAGATCAGGCGCCGGTTAGATTTTGCGTCGGATGTTCCTGAAATCGGAATGTTCACAGCAGGACTGGCTTGCAAGGCCAGTCTGGTTGCCGTGGTGGAACATGGAAATAATTCGCCGGAATTGTTGTTCCGGGCCAATGAGTGGCTTGACGCATCGCATTTGATCGCTTACGCCGCTCGAGACTTTGATTGRGAAGCCTGCGAAATGTGCGCAACAAATCGTGTGGTTGACAAGCTGAATTGAAATATAAGGAAAGAAAACATGCGCGTATTTTATGATCGTGACGCAGATGYCAATTTGATCAAAGGYAAGAACGTTGTCATAATCGGGTATGGGTCCCAGGGTCATGCCCACACGTTGAACCTGCGCGATAGTGGTGTGACAAACATTGCAGTCGCATTGCGCGAGGGATCTTCCTCAATCAAGAAGGTTGAAGCTGAAGGCATTAAAGTGATGTCAGTTGCCGAAGCTGCAAAGTGGGGTGATGTTATCATGATGCTCACTCCCGATGAGCTTCAGGCCGATATCTATTATGCGGAYCTGCATGAGCACATGAAGCCGAATTCGATATTGTTGTTCGCTCATGGTTTGAATGTTCACTTCAATCTTATCGAACCGCGCTCCGATATTGACGTGGGTATGGTGGCACCAAAAGGTCCTGGACATACTGTACGTGGCGAATATCTACGCGGCGGCGGCGTTCCGGCATTGATAGCTATCCATCAGGATGTCAGTGGCAATGCGCATGAAATGGCGCTTTCCTATGCATCAGCCAATGGCGGTGGACGTGCCGGCATTATCGAAACAACTTTCCGCGAAGAGTGTGAAACTGATCTCTTCGGCGAGCAGGCTGTTTTGTGTGGCGGCACTGTTGAACTTGTACGTGCCGGTTTTGAAACACTGGTTGAAGCCGGTTACGCCCCGGAGATGGCCTATTTTGAATGTTTGCATGAGCTCAAACTCATCGTCGATCTCATGTATGAAGGCGGCATCGCCAACATGAATTATTCCATTTCAAATACTGCAGAATATGGCGAATATGTTTCCGGTCCGCGAATCATTACATCTGAAACCAAAGCTGAAATGAAACGCATTCTTGAAGATATTCAGTCCGGTAAATTTACCCGTGACTGGATGCTGGAAAACAAGGTTCGCCAGACATCATTCAAAGCCACACGGGCACGTAATGCGGCGCATCCGATTGAAGAAGTAGGCAAAAAATTGCGCGATATGATGCCATGGATCAAAGAAAAAGCCCTGGTTGACAAGACCAAAAACTAAATCTGTTTTTGAGATGTATTTCTCATTCAGAATAAAATGGCTCCGGTGATTGTTCGCCGGGGCTTTTTTTTGATCAGGTTTTACGAGCGATCAGCCGAATGCCGGTTTGTTGTGCAGCGTATCGGTAGGTGGCAAGCGCCCGCAACAATGTGACGACTGCGGTGGCAATTGCGACACCCATCAATCCATACATTTGCACCAGAATTATGTTGGCGATAATGTTGATGAAGAAACTCACAGACTGGATAGTGGCAATTGCTTTTTGATGCCCGTGAACAAGCAGGGCTTCCTGACTTGAACAGGTAAACGCCTGTCCGATAATACCAACCAGCAGGATCGTCATCAATGGTATTCCAGCTTCAAACCCTTCTCCGAATAAGCCAAGGATAAAGGGACCGGCCAGCATAAGGAACCCGGCGCCAAGCACTGTGAGTATTGTGGCGGCCAAAGCCGAAAGGCGAAAGAAATTCTGAAAAGTTGTATGTTGTAATTTCGCATGGCTTTCAGACAATCTACGCGCAGCAACGGATCCGATTGACTGGTGAATAAATGCCAGCAGACTTACAGTTTTTACAGCGGCGAAGTAAATTGCGACAGACGTGTTATCAAGAAACAATCCAATCACAAGAACATCAATGTTTATGGCAAGTGTAAAAAACCCCTGTGCCACAAACAGCGGCAATGATTGTTTAACCCACCAAATTCGTGCGGGAATGCTTTCATCAGGGTGTTTCTCTTCAACTCCGTCAAATTCCTTTTTCAAAGCTTTCGTGATCATGATTGATTGCGGAATGCCCGAGAGTACAGACGCTATGATCAATGCGATGGTTGCATGTATTGCATCGGGCTTGTCGACAAAATATATCGCCAGAGCAACAATAAAGATGGTTATCAGCGGTCGCCCGATATAGGTCGGTGCCAGTCCCCGAACAAGAAATGATCTGGCGATTGCCACAGACTCTGTAAGATGTGTCCAGCACAAAACCGGTATTGCAATCAGCCCCAGATAAATTGCTATCGGGATGTCTGGATAAACATTTGAAATCTGCGCCAGTCCAAAAATACCGCCCAGCAATACGCTGGAAGTAATTGCGGAGATCAGCGTGAGATTTGAAGAATAGCTGACAAACACTTTCGCGATTTTGACTTTTCCAAGTGCCAGATAATTTGGCAGAAAACGCTTTGTGCTTTCATTGAATCCCAGAGTCGAGAGTTGTGCCACAACTGCGGTAAAGACAAGAATTGTTGCAAAAAGGCCGAATTCGCTTTGACCCAGCATTCGGGCCAGCAGAATGTGGGTGGCGTATACAACAAGAGTACCGGAAACCTTGATGCCGTACGACGCAATTGCATCCGTACCAAAGGCCTTGATAACTTTGTCAGATATTCCCATGAAAATCGTTTCTGTTGAGATGTTCAGTATTGCGGCGCACTGGTTTTGGTTCAAATTTTGGTCTGACTGGACTAGAATACCGGACAATCTAGATTGCCAATCTCCGGAGTGAAAGTTAAATAATCTCCACAATTGTACTTTAACCGTCGATTTTGATCTAAAGGTTAACAGTCATGAAAGAAAATACACTGCTAACTTGGCGTTAGTGGTGTCTGATTGAAATTAATGCATTGGCACAATTTGGATGTATCCTTGATCCGTGATTTTGGGAGTGGTTATGCGGCAATTTTCCTATGAAATTTATGACGTTTTTACAGATACACCTTTGACAGGGAATGCCCTGGCGATTGTGGATGATGCAGACAACCTGACTGATCTGGAGATGCTTCAAATCACCCGGGAGTTTAATCTCTCCGAGACCGTGTTTATCTGCAAATCCGGCAATCCTGCACATTCAGCCTCCATGCGGATTTTTACGCCAGGAGGAGAACTTCCTTTTGCCGGTCATCCCACAGTGGGCGCAGCCATTTTTGTGGCGCGCAAGCGGTTTTCCGACATTAATAGTGATCAGGATGCTGTGGTTGTTCTTGAAGAACAGGTTGGTCCTGTGCGCTGTGGTGTGAAATTGCGGAATGAGGGCGTCAGTTCGGCGGTATTTGATGCACCACAATTGCCATGTGAGACTTCGGTCAAGCTGGGCGATAAAGGCGATATCGCGATGGCATTGGGCCTTGATGTTCAGGACATCGGATTTGAAAATCACATACCAACATCCTGGACCGCTGGCGTGCCGTTTTCCTTTGTACCCTGTAAAGGGCTTGAAGAGATCAAGAGTATAAAGCCGGTCATCGGTCTATGGGATGCAGCTTTTGGGTCCGGTGATCATAACAATGTTTATGTTTACACACGGGAAACCGAGCTTGGCGCGCACCAATTTCACGCAAGGATGTTCGCTCCGGCTATGGGAATCACTGAAGACGCAGCGACCGGGTCGGCTGCTGCCGCATTTGCCGGCGTGGTGTTTCAGTTTGATAAACCGGCGGATGGAACGCATATATGTTCCATTGAGCAGGGATTTGAAATGAACAGGCCATCTGTCATTCAGCTGGAGCTTGATATTCTGGGGAGCAAAATGCATGGAATGCGTGTGGGTGGCAATGCAGTGGCTGTCGCAAAAGGTGTACTAAGTTTGTGATTTTACCAATTGTTCTATTCCATACAGCGCAGTCAAACGTTGCGTTGTACGATCAGGGACTGGAAAAATACGGCCCGCAATTTTTGGTTGAGCATTCGGTAAATGCCGCGCTATTGGCCCGTGCCGCCGGTTCACCTTCGCTTTCAGCAGATCTGGCTACAGATGTTCGTGATCAGATGCTTTCTGAAAGTCGGGGTGGTTCACTGATTTGTACATGTTCCACTCTGGGACCAATAGCAGATATCCTTGCCTCGGAAGGACATAACATGTTGCGCTCTGATGCTATTCTTGCCGATGTAGCCGTCCAAAGGGGCGGACGAATTGCGGTGCTTTACACGGTGGAGAGCACTGCGAAAGCAACACGGGATGTGTTTGATAGATCCCGTGATAATCGTAGTACCGACACAGAGTTGAGTTATTATCTCGTACCGGGAGCCTGGGACTGGTTTTTAAACGGCGAGCCGAAAGCTTATGTCGAGACAATTGCGGGCTTTGCAAATACTCTTGATGATGTTGACACTATTGTTCTGGCACAAAGTTCCATGTCTCCGGCCGCCGTTATTTTGCGGTCGTCAAAACCCAAAGTTCTCGATCCGGTTGGTGCAGTTGCACAATATATTTCAGAACATTCGCCACAGGCATGAAAGAAAATCTTTTCAGCCCTTGCTCTGATGACGTCTATGGTTTAGGAATCTTGCGCAAATTGGCGTTTTGATGCGTCTCTTCAAGTAAGCGAATTCAGGATTTTTTGTACAGATGATCGCCAAAGCGAACATACAGTTTCAGAAAAACATCCGCCTGACACATATGTTGGCGTCGCTTTCGTTTGGCTTGCTTCTACTGGAATTCCTCCTCCTTATCAGCCTCTGAGTGCTGGCGGCCCCTTTTGGGCGCGTACTCAGGGGATTGCAAAACAAGTTGATAGGCATTCGTACATTTCGTGCGTCAAAAGAAGAATTTTTTCCAAATGAGCAATCAATCAAAAGACCCGGTCTTCATATTCGACACGACATTGCGTGATGGGGAACAATCTCCCGGCGCTTCGATGACGCTTGGTGAAAAACTGCAAGTGGCTGAAATACTCGACGATATGGGCGTGGACATTATTGAGGCTGGCTTTCCAATTGCTTCCAATGGTGATTTTGAAGCTGTTAGCGAGATTGCCAAACAATCCAAAAATTCAGTGATTGCCGGACTGGCCCGTGCCATCACCGGTGATATTGCCCGTGCCGGTGATGCTGTCAGGCACGCCGAAAAGGGACGTATCCATACATTTGTTTCAACGTCTCCAATTCATCTGGAATTCCAGATG
>JAESRR010000299.1 GCA_016764535.1 Cohaesibacteraceae bacterium
TGATACAGAGCCTCAGGCAGTTTGTAATCCCTATCGAATGCCGGTTCTTGCAAACGCTGTCAACCTTGGAATCACATTGCAAGATGACGCAGGTTAACGCTTGTGCTATGACCCGCCCAAAGACAAGCACTTCGCGGGCTTCAGCGCCCCAAAGCCAACTGGAATCACTTAAACGATGGCACATAGCGTTAATGCACGACCTCTTTCATCTGAAAGATCGTCGGCACTTTCGGGCACTATTTCTGTTCCTGGTGATAAATCAATCTCGCATCGATCCCTGATATTTGGAGCTCTTGCAAAGGGAACCACGACAATTCGCGGCCTTTTGCAATCCGAAGATGTTCTGGCAACGGCAAGGGCCATGCAGGCGTTTGGGTCAGTTATTTCCTCCCAAACAAATAAAAATGACGAAACTCGCTGGTCAGTTTCGGGAATGGGCACGGGCGGGCTTCTGGAGCCGGATCAGGTACTTGATTTTGGTAATGCAGGCACTGGATCACGCCTGGTTATGGGACTGGCCGGTGTTCATAATTTTGCAACAACATTTATAGGCGATGCATCACTGTCCAGCAGGCCCATGGCCCGCGTGCTTGATCCACTCCGTAAAATGGGTGCCCAGGTCATGGCAAGAACCGGAGACCGGCTGCCGCTGACAATAATGGGAACCCGGACCGCAGTTCCAATTACCTATCGTGTTCCAATGCCAAGTGCCCAGGTCAAGAGTTGCGTTTTACTTGCCGGACTGAATACCGGTGGTGTKACRACCGTTATTGAACCGATYAAAACCCGGGATCACACAGAAAATATGTTGCGTGGGTTTGGCGCTGATTTTGAAGAAAAGACCGGCGATGACGGTGAGAGAATACTCAAAATCGCTGGCCTGTGCCGCCTTACGGCTCAGCACATTCAGGTGCCCGGTGATCCAAGTTCAGCGGCATTTCCCATTGTCGCTGCCTTGTTGGTTCCCGGTTCCGATATTACATTGAAAAATATTCTTCTGAATGAGACCAGAACAGGGTTGATCAAAACCCTGCTTGAGATGGGTGCCGATATCACGATACTGAATGAAACCGTATCCGGCGGTGAAACAATTGGCGATATCTGTGTCAAATATTCTGAATTGCATGGTGTTGAAGTTCCCGCCGAGCGCGCACCATCCATGATTGATGAATATCCCGTTCTCGCCGTTGCCGCTGCTTTTGCCAAAGGTGAAACAATTATGCATGGCTTGCAGGAATTACGGGTTAAGGAATCAGACCGTCTCGCAGCAGTTGCGGCGGGCCTGAAAGCAAACGGCATCGACCACACAGAGGGCAACGCAAGCCTGACAGTTCGCGGCTCAAAATCTGTACCTGGCGGTGGAACGGTGAGCACCCATCTGGATCACCGTATCGCCATGAGCTTCCTGTGCCTTGGCTTTGCCAGTGACAAGCCGGTTACAGTTGATGACGGCAATGTGATTGCTTCCAGTTTCCCCGAATTTGAATCCCTGATGACAAGTCTTGGTGCAACCCTCATCGAAGCAGAGGTACCTGCCGCATGATTATTGCAATTGACGGACCGGCAGCATCCGGCAAAGGAACATTGTCCAGACGCCTCGCCGACTGGTATCACATCCCGCACCTGGACACCGGCCTCACATTTCGCGCTGTCGCCAAATCCATGCTTGATGCAGCGATCCCTCTTGACGATGAAACACAGGCTGCAAAAGCAGCGAGGAACATTGATTTGTCCCGCCTCGACAAAGCTGTTCTGTCAGACCACGCTATCGGCGAAGCTGCTTCGCGCATTGCTGTGATGCCGGGGGTTCGCAAGGCTTTACTGGATATACAACGAAAATTTGCAAATCAACCGGGTGGGGCTGTTCTCGACGGTCGCGATATCGGGACTGTTGTATGTCCGAAGGCCGACGCAAAACTTTATGTTACGGCCAGTCCCGTTGCCCGGGCGCGACGTCGTACAGACGAAATTACCGAACGGGGTGGCACAGCCAGTTTTAACACTATTCTGGAAGATGTACGTAAAAGAGACGAACGTGACAGCTTCAGAAGTGTGGCACCGTTGCGCCCTGCTGAAGATGCGCACTTGCTAGATACGACAGAATTGGATATAGAAACCGCATTCCAGGAAGCTGTCGATCTTATTGAGCGCGCTTTAAAGAGCTAGCTTTAATGTCGGGATTATAGCAGGCCCGTCGATATCCAATGGAATTCATACTGTTTTTCGCTGTTTCGTAGCGCCGGACTGTTCTTTTTAGGACGGGTTCTGAAATAGAACGATGGTGAAAATGCAGTTTTTTAACACGAACCACGGCGCCGGGTCACCTGACCCACAGGAGCATTTATGACTGTTGCTACTCCTTCTGTAGAAGATTTTGCTGCCCTCCTTGAAGAATCATTTGCCGTCTCGGACGTCATGGAAGGTACCGTTGTTAAAGGTATCGTTATCGCGATCGAAAAAGATCTCGCGGTTATTGATGTTGGTCTCAAGGTTGAAGGCCGTGTTGCCCTTAAAGAATTTGGTATTCGGGGCAAGGACGAAGAAAACAAATTGCCGATTGGCAGTGAAGTTGAAGTTTATCTTGAGCGCGTTGAAAACGCTGCTGGCGAGGCCGTCTTGTCTCGCGAGAAAGCTCGCCGTGAAGAAAGCTGGATTCGTCTTGAAAAAGCGTTCGAAGCCGGTGAAAAAGTTCAGGGCCAGATCTTTAATCAGGTCAAAGGTGGTTTCACTGTTGATCTGGAAGGTGCCGTTGCCTTCCTGCCGCGTTCACAGGTAGATATCCGTCCGGTACGTGATGTGACACCAATGATGCACACACCACAGCCTTTCCAGATTCTGAAAATGGACAAACGTCGTGGCAACATTGTTGTATCACGCCGCGTTGTTCTTGAAGAAACCCGTGCCGAACAGCGTTCCGAACTGGTCCAGAGCCTTGAAGAAGGCCAGACAGTTGAAGGTATCGTCAAAAATATCACTGATTATGGCGCATTCGTCGATCTTGGTGGTATTGATGGACTGCTGCATGTGACTGATATTGCATGGCGTCGCATCAACCATCCTTCTGAAGTTCTGACAATCGGCGAAACTGTTAACGTTCAGATCGTCCGGGTTAATCAGGAAACACACCGTATCAGCCTTGGCATGAAACAGCTGGAAGCTGATCCATGGGAAGGTATTGAAGCAAAATATCCTCTTGATTCCAAATTCACCGGTCGTGTAACGAACATCACCGATTACGGCGCATTTGTTGAGCTTGAAGCGGGCATTGAAGGCCTCATTCACGTTTCTGAAATGTCCTGGACCAAGAAAAACATCCACCCTGGCAAAATTGTTTCCACTTCACAGGAAGTCGAAGTTGTTGTGCTGGAAGTTGATCCGGTTAAACGCCGCATTTCACTTGGTCTGAAACAGACTCTTGCCAACCCGTGGCTGGTGTTTGCTGAAACACAGGAAAAAGGCGCTGTTGTTGAAGGTGAAGTTAAAAACAAAACCGAATTTGGTTTGTTTATTGGCCTTGAAGGCGACGTCGACGGCATGGTTCATCTGTCTGATCTTGACTGGAACCGTCCAGGCGAACAGGCAATCGAGGAATTCAACAAGGGCGACCTGGTCAAAGCTGTTGTGCTTGATGTAGATGTTGAGAAGGAACGTATTTCCCTCGGCATTAAACAACTCGAAGGTGATCCGTTTGAAGCAGCTGCCGGTGAAATTCGTCGTGGTGCAATCGTCACTTGCGAAATCACTGCGGTGAACGAAAATGGCCTTGAAGTATCAATCAAGGAAACAGACCTCTCGGCATTCATTCGCCGCGCTGATCTTAGCCGTGATCGTTCAGATCAACGTGCTGAACGTTTTGCTGTTGGCGAAACAATCGATGCACGTGTTACCCAGTTCGACAAAAAGAACCGCAAGGTCTCTCTTTCAATCAAGGCACTTCAAATTGCCGAAGAAAAAGAAGCCGTTAAACAGTATGGTTCTTCCAATTCCGGGGCGTCACTTGGCGATATCCTTGGAGCGGCACTGAACAGTGGTCAGGATGCAAATCCGGACGACTAGATCGTATTGATATCAAATTGAGAGGGCCCGGCAGCATTCGCTCCGGGCCCTTTTTTATCAAGCAACTTGCTGGCTGAAACCCATCCAGTGCGCGAACTAAAAGACCTCGATATTATCTATCAAACGTGCCCGACCCAATTTTGCTGCGGTCAGAATTACAAGGCAATCATCTGTTGCCGCCGCGGGTAAAAGAGTTTGGCGGTTGCAGACAACAAAATATTCAGGAATGAACCCCCGATTGGCGAGATCCTTGGTGTGATGTCGGGAAAGTTCGGCAAAATCAGTATGTCCATTTTCTATGCACGATTTTGCATCCAGCAAGGCAGTACGCAATCCCGGTGCTATTAAATTTTCAGCTTCAGTTAAATAGCCGTTACGCGAAGATAGCGCCAACCCTTTGGAGGACCGAACAGTTTCAACTTCAAGCAAATTGACCGACATGGAAAGATCGTTGATCATTTGCCGAATTACTGCAATTTGCTGATAATCCTTCTTGCCGAAGGCCGCGATATCCGGCGAAACGATTCCGAACAATTTTGCTACGACTGTTGCTACACCCCTAAAATGACCCGGACGCGACGCACCACAATGCAGCGTTGACAGCCCCGAAACCTCGACACTTGTCTGCATTGACTTATTTTCCGGATACATTTCTGCATTTGCAGGGGCAAACAAAAAATCGACTCCGGCATCTGACAACAGTTTCTGATCCGCCTGAAGCGTGCGGGGATAAGCATCGAGATCTTCGTTTTCTCCAAACTGCATGGGATTGACGAAAATACTGGCAACCAGAATGTCAACAGTAGCTCTACACTTCAAAGCAAGTTCCAAATGACCCTGGTGCAGATTTCCCATTGTCGGGACGAGCCCGATGGTCAGCCCCCTACGCTTGCCATCCGCCACAATGTTACGGACATCCAGAATCGTTTTAAGCAATTTCATGTTGGTGTTCCTGGCCGGTAACTGTGTTCGGGTGCCGGGTAGACGCCGGATTCGACATCCCTGCGAAACGCACTGAAAGCAGCACGGACTGAACCCGCATTTTCGAGAAAATCCTTAACGAAACGTGGTTTGGGTCCATCGCCAAGACCAAGCATATCGTGCATGACCAGTACCTGGGCATCAGTGTCGGGACCCGCACCAATCCCGATAACGGGGATTGTTAGTTCACTGGCAAGTCTGGCCCCAAGCGATGCCGGGACACACTCGACTACCAGCATCGACGCACCTGCATCCTGCAACCTGATTGCATCCTGAAGAATAAATAAAAAATCATCTCCGGTTTGTTCGGTTACAACTTTAATAAAATCGACTTTACCATCATT
>JAESRR010000122.1 GCA_016764535.1 Cohaesibacteraceae bacterium
TGCGGACGATCCGTTTTTTATGGATATGAACAGTGAGTTGTCGGACAAGGGATTTGTTGTCGCCGCTGCAGACGATTTGATTACATGGGCGCGTACCGGTTCATTGATGTGGCTAACATTTGGACTGGCATGCTGCGCAGTTGAAATGATCCATATGTCGATGCCCCGATACGATTGTGAAAGATTTGGATTTGCTCCGCGCGGATCACCAAGGCAATCTGACGTGATTATTGTCGCTGGAACAGTAACAAATAAAATGGCACCGGCTTTGCGTAAGGTTTACGACCAAATGCCCGAGCCACGTTATGTGATATCCATGGGGTCCTGTGCCAATGGCGGGGGATATTATCACTATTCATATTCTGTAGTCCGTGGCTGCGACCGCATCATGCCGGTAGATATTTATGTACCTGGATGTCCGCCGACTGCCGAGGCTCTTTTGTATGGCGTCATGCTGTTACAAAAGAAAATTCGCCGTATTGGCACGATTGAGAGATAGGGGTGGATATGGAAAATACACTCAGGGATCTTGGGCAATATATTGTCGAGCAAAATCGGGCTGGTATCGAATCATGGTCAGTTGAATTTGAAGAGCTTACAATTTATGTGGCGCGCACAAAACTGATTGAAGTTCTAGAATTTTTACGTGACGATTCCAGCTGTCGTTTTTTAAGTTACATTGATGGCTGTGGTGTTGATTATCCCGAGCGAGATCCGCGATTTGARGTTGTTCACCATYTACTCAGTCCATCACAAAATCTTCGTATTCGYGTAAAAGTGCGGACTGATGATAGAATGCAGGTGCCCAGYGCCTGTKCRGTCTATCGTGGTGCAGACTGGTTTGAACGKGAAGCYTACGATATGTWCGGYATTCTGTTTTCYGGTCATCCRGACCTCCGYCGYCTTTTRACTGATTAYGGCTTTGATGGTCATCCTCTTCGTAAGGATTTTCCRTTGTCCGGYTTTGTTGARGTGCGATACGACGACGAGAAAAAACGGGTCGTTTATGAACCTGTGAAACTGGCACAGGAATTTCGTTCATTTGATTTTGAAAGTCCCTGGGAAGGCGCTAATTATGTGCTGCCCGGTGACGAAAAAGCACAACGATAGCGGAGGCGAAGA
Source organism: Cohaesibacteraceae bacterium (assembly GCA_016764535.1). Taxonomy (GTDB): domain Bacteria; phylum Pseudomonadota; class Alphaproteobacteria; order Rhizobiales; family Cohaesibacteraceae; genus JAESRR01. Next base: position 1,123 of record JAESRR010000122.1, read on the forward strand.
ATGTCGGAAGCTCAGGTCCGCAATTTTAACATTAACTTTGGCCCCGCTCATCCCGCTGCGCATGGTGTTCTGCGTATGGTGCTGGAGCTTGATGGCGAAATTATCGAACGGGCAGATCCGCATATTGGTCTTTTGCACCGCGGTACTGAAAAACTGATTGAGTACAAAAACTATACCCAGTCGATTCCGTATTTTGACAGACTGGATTACGTTGCTCCAATGAATCAGGAGCATGCATTTGTACTCGCGGTAGAGAAGCTTCTCGGACTTGAAGTACCCAGACGTGCCCAGTTAATTCGGGTGCTTTTCTGTGAAATTGGACGCATTCTCAATCATCTGCTGAACATCACAACACAGGCGCTCGATGTGGGTGCGTTGACGCCGCCACTCTGGGGCTTTGAAGAACGCGAAAAGCTCATGATATTCTATGAGCGTGCATCCGGTGCCAGATTACATGCTGCCTATTTTCGGGTGGGGGGTGTGCATCAGGATTTACCTGTCGACCTTGTTGATGACATTGAAGCATTTTGTGACCCGTTTCTGCTTGCTCTTGCCGACATAGATACGCTACTCACAGAAAATCGGATTTTCAAACAGCGTAACGTGGATATCGGAGTCGTGTCGGAAGAAGACGCATGGTCCTGGGGATTTTCCGGATGTATGATTCGATCTACCGGGGTGCCATGGGATTTACGCAAGAGCCAGCCTTATGAATGTTACGAAGAAATGGATTTCGACATTCCCGTAGGAAAAAATGGCGATAATTATGATCGTTATGTAATGCGTATGGAAGAAATGCGGCAGTCCATTGGCATCATGCGGCAATGTGTTACCAAATTACGCGCACCGGATGGTCAGGGGCCGATCGCGTCCACAGATCGAAAAATTGTGGCGCCTAAAAGAGACGAAATGAAACGCTCGATGGAAGCTCTGATCCATCATTTCAAATTGTTTACAGAAGGTTTCAGGGTTCCTCCCGGCGAAGTTTATCAGGCGGTTGAAGCACCCAAGGGTGAGTTTGGCGTCTATCTGATATCGGATGGTTCGAGTAATCCCTATCGTTGCAAAATCAGAGCTCCGGGATTTGCACATTTGCAGGCAATGGAATTCCTGACAAAAGGACACATGCTTGCAGATGTTGCAGCAGTGATTGGATCAATTGACATCGTGTTTGGTGAAATTGATCGTTAGATTTATTCCGGTTCGGTCCGGTCGAAATTAAGTGCAATTGCATGGGCGCATGTTGTTGCATTGTAAATTGAACACGCGCGGGAGAGGCTTTGGATGGCCGTTCGTCGCTTACATCAGGAACAGCCGGAGAGCTTTGAGTTTTCACCCGAAAATCTCGATTGGGCTCGCTTGCAGATCGCCAAATATCCAGAAGGTCGTGAGGCTTCAGCTGTGATATTGTTGCTTTGGCGCGCTCAGGAGCAACATGCTGGCTGGCTGCCGGAGCCCGCCATGCGTTATATCGCAGATATGCTTGGTATGGCGTATATCCGGGTGCTGGAAGTGGCGACTTTCTACACCATGTTCCAGCTTTCACCTGTCGGTAAAAAAGCACATATACAAGTCTGCGGCACAACTCCCTGTCAATTGCGGGGTGCTGAAGATTTGATCGAGGTTTGTAAAAAGCGAATTAGTAATCATCCTCATAGTCTATCCGCCAATGGTGATTTTTCCTGGGAAGAAGTTGAGTGCCTGGGAGCATGTGTGAATGCGCCGATGATACAGATTTTCAAGGATACCTATGAGGATTTAGGCCCGGCTGCATTTGAGGACCTTATTACTGATCTTGAAGCTGGACGCCAAATAAATCCTGGACCACAAATTGATCGTGTTTATGCGATGCCTGCAGGTGGAACAACGAGCCTGACTGATCCTTCATTGTATGATGGTTCGATGGTTAAACATGGCTTGCCCGTGAAGAGCGACACTGATAATCCGGCAATAGGCAGCAAGGAAGCAGATACTGAGGCTAATATATTTCTTTCCGGGCCGAGGGGCAAGCCTGACGATCTTAAAAAAATAAGTGGTGTTGGCAAGGTTCTTGAAACAAAGCTGAACAATCTGGGCATATATCACTATCAACAGATTGCAGACTTCACCAAACAAGACATCGATAAAATTGACGGACTGCTTAGGTTTAAAGGGCGGATCGCACGTGAAAGCTGGCTTGAACAGGCTGTTATTCTTGCATCTGGCAATCAGACAGAGTTTTCCAGCCGGGTAGCGAACCATAAAGTTCCGTCGAGTTCAAACGAGGGTGATAAGTGATGCTGGATGATCGGGATCGCATTTTTACCAATATTTATGGTGAGCATGACTGGGGTCTCAAGGGAGCCCTGATGCGCGGCCAGTGGGATGGCACCAAAAAGTTACTCGAGTTGGGCCGTGATGGCGTGATTAATGAAATTAAGGCCTCTGGATTACGAGGGCGGGGTGGTGCAGGATTCCCGACCGGTCTCAAATGGTCATTTATGCCAAAAGAGTCAGACGGTCGTCCATCTTACCTTGTGGTCAATGCTGATGAATCCGAACCAGGAACCTGCAAGGATCGTGAAATTCTCAGGCATGATCCGCATACGCTCGTTGAAGGGTGTCTTGTTGCCGGATTTGCTATGAATGCGATCGCTGCATACATCTATGTGCGCGGTGAGTTCATTCGGGAGCGTGAAAACCTGCAGGCTGCGATAGATCAGGCATATGAAGCGCGACTGATCGGCAAAAACAATATTCATGGATATGATTTTGAAATTTACGTCCATCATGGTGCCGGAGCCTATATTTGTGGTGAAGAAACCGCATTGCTTGAATCCATGGAAGGCAAAAAAGGCCAACCGCGTCTCAAGCCTCCATTTCCTGCCAATGTCGGCCTGTACGGTTGTCCAACAACGGTAAACAATGTTGAAAGTATAGCGGTYACGCCAACCATTTTGCGYCGGGGRGCTTCCTGGTTCAAGGGATTTGGTGCWGACAATAATTWTGGAACAAAGCTCTTTTGYATCTCCGGTCATGTGAATWCACCCTGTACCGTTGARGAAGCAATGAGTGTTCCATTYCGTGAATTGATTGATCGTCATTGCGGTGGAATTCGTGGYGGRTGGGATAACCTGCTGGCAGTAATYCCGGGAGGGGCATCTGTCCCGATGGTWCCCGCGGATGAAATWCKCGATTGCCCGATGGATTTTGACAGCTTGCGTGCACTTCAATCAGGCCTTGGAACAGCAGCTGTTATTGTCATGGACAAATCTACTGATGTGATTAAGGCGATTGCCAGGCTTAGYTATTTTTATAAACACGAGAGTTGTGGTCAGTGCACCCCCTGTCGTGAAGGTACAGGCTGGATGTGGCGCGTKATGGAACGCATGGTTCGCGGTGAAGCACAGAAAAAAGAGATYGACCTKTTGTTTGAAGTGACCAAACAAATCGAAGGTCAYACAATCTGTGCGYTGGGCGATGCGGCCGCATGGCCAATTCAGGGTCTCATTAGRCATTTTCGACCGGTTATCGAAGAACGTATTGATCGGTACACCGCCAATCCAAAACCGGATGAAGCTCCGGTGCTGGATGCGGCGGAATAACGGCAGGACAAGAGGGCACAATCAATGGCAAAACTGATCGTTGATGGTAYGGAGGTCGATGTTCCTGCCGAGTATACAATCATGCAGGCGGCTGAGGAAGCGGGAGCGGAAATCCCCCGGTTTTGTTACCAYGAGCGTTTATCTGTCGCTGGTAATTGTCGTATGTGCCTCGTTGAGGTRAAAGGCGGTCCTCCCAAACCTGCTGCATCCTGTGCCATGCGTGTTGGAGATTTGCGCCCCGGTCCGGAAGGTCAACCTCCTGAAATATTTACCAAATCCCCCATGGTCAAAAAGGCACGGGAAGGAGTGATGGAATTTCTCCTGATCAACCATCCGCTGGATTGTCCGATTTGTGATCAGGCTGGTGAATGCGATTTGCAGGATCAAGCCATGGCCTATGGTATCCATGCTACCCGTTATCAGGAAAACAAGCGCGCGGTTGAAGATAAATATATCGGCCCGCTCGTTAAGACGATCATGACCAGATGCATTCATTGCACGCGGTGTGTTCGCTTCACGACAGAAGTTTGCGGCATTCAGGAACTTGGTTTAATAGGGCGTGGCGAAGATGCTGAAATTACCAGCTATCTGGAGCAGGCTCTGTCTTCTGAAATGCAGGGTAATGTCATCGATTTATGCCCCGTTGGTGCCTTGACCTCACGCCCTT
>JAESRR010000158.1 GCA_016764535.1 Cohaesibacteraceae bacterium
CCAGTTCATCCGAAACCTGGTTCAGCGCACAAGAGAACCGCAACAGTTCGCGGGGTCTTCAACGCCGCATGATGGATCCTGAACAAATTTCAGGATGACAGGGAGATTGCTGCAAGAGCTAGATAAACCCAACAACTTCAGCAATTTCACTCAAACCTCGCCCCACCCCCTGTGTCACCCTGATGCAGATCAGGGTCCGTAGTGATGACTATCGGCAAATCCACCGGTCAATGCAGGAACATATCGAACAAATCATCCCAATCGGGATTGCATTCATTGATCAGGTTGATCTTCCACTGACGTCGCCACGCCTTGATTTGTTTTTCACGTGTGATGGCGTCCAGCACATTGCTGAATTCCTCGCACCAAACAAGCCGTTTGACACTGTGGGTCGAGGTAAACTGACCACCTTTTCCATCACGATGCTGAACCATCCGTCGTGACAGATCACCTGTAACCCCGGTGTAGAGCGTGCCGTTTTTCCGGCTCGTCAGAATATAGGTCCAATAGAGTTTCATCGGTGAATTATGGCGGCATGGCGGTGAAGTGACAACCGCGGCCACGACAATTTTCAAAGCCGCATGATGGATCCTGAACAAATTTCAGGATGACGATTTGGGTGTTGCCATCGCCGAATAAACCCAACAACTTCAGAAATTTAACTCCAACCTCGCCCCACCCACTGTGTCACCCTGATGAAGATCAGGGTCCATAGTGATGACTTTCAGCAAACGCATGTGGTGGAATTTACACACGCAACCAGGATAGCAGCTCATAGGAATTCCCGACGTCTTTTGTCATCGCCGCACTCTCCGCATGATGGATCCTGAACAAATTTCAGGATGACAAGATGGGCGTTACCGAGGCCGGATAAACACAACAACTTCAACAATTTAACTCCACCATCACCCCACCCGCTCCGTCACCCTGATGAAGATCAGGGTCCATAGTGAGGCGTTGCGGCAAACGCATTTGGTGGTTATGACACACGCAACCAGGATAGCGGCACGGCTGAGTTTCCAACCTCTTCTGTCATCGTGGCAATCTCTGCATGATGGATCCTGAACAAATTTCAGGATGACGATTTGGGTGTTGCCATCGCCGGAGAAACCCAACAACATCAGTTACCTGGCTCCAATCTCACACCACCCACTGTGTCACCCTGATGAAGATCAGGGTCCATAGTCAGGCGTTGGGCTATGCACACGCCAAAACAAAAAATCGAGCAATGCAAGGCCCTCCGCCCTCCCCGGCCCGCTCGACGGCTTCGCCTTACACCCCCGTGCGTTCCGCCGTTCCGTCGCATGCGACTGATCGTAAACGACCCGGCTTCACCCCAACGCGCCTTCTTCCCTCGCGTGTGCAAAGCCCAACGCGCCTTCTTCCCTTGCGTGTGCAAAGCCCAACGCTGCCTTCTTCCCCTGCGTGTGCAAAGCCCAACGCTGCCTTCTTCCCCTCGCGTGTGCAAAGCCCAACGCTGGCACCTCACACAAAAAGGGCGCCCCTTTCAGGCCGCCCCTTTCGCTCGAATATGGTCAGTTACATCCTATGCGGCGCGTACATCCGCAAGGAATTTCTCCACCTGACCTTTCAGCGTATCGGCCTTGCTCGAAAGTTCCTGTGCCGAGGATGAAACCTCATTGGCTTTTTGCCCGGTTTCCCCGGCTGAGGCGGTCACACYGTCAATGTTGGAGGAAACCTCCCGTGTACCACTTGAGGCCAGATCAACACTGCGGGCGATCTCTTCTGTTGCCGAACTCTGTTCGATCACAGCCGATGCGATATTGGTCGAGATGTCGTTGATCTCGGCAATAACCTTGCCAATATTACCCATCGCGTCAACAGCTTCGGTTGTGCCTGATTGCACAGCACCAATCTGCGCCGAGATTTCTTCAGTGGCTTTGGCTGTCTGTGTCGCAAGGTTTTTAACCTCACTGGCAACAACCGCAAACCCGCGTCCCGCTTCACCTGCACGGGCAGCCTCGATCGTGGCGTTCAGCGCCAGAAGGTTGGTCTGATCGGCAATGTCGGTAATCAGCGACATTACGGCATTAATTTTATTCGCCGATTCAGCAAGCTCCTTGATCCGCTCATTGGTTTTTTCAACCTCTTCCACAGCGCTTCTGGTGATTTTGGTCGACTTTTCAACCTGACGGCCAATCTCGTTGATCGAGGAGGATAGCTCCTCGGTTGAAGCTGCAACTGTCTGCACATTTTGTGTCGCAGATGCAGAGGCTGTTGCCACCGAATTTGCCTGTTCATTGGTTGCAGTCGCRATATCRGCCATAGCCCCGGCWGTTGCTTCCATRGCTGATGCTGAAGTTGTCACAGCACCMAGCATATCGGCAGCATCCTTGTCGAACTGACCGGTAAGSGYTTCAATCCGCGCTGTCCGWTCTTCACGTKMCTGACGKTCKGCMKSCTGGCGTTTGTCAGCCWGATCAGCYTCAATSATGTTTTCYTTRAAYACCTGAACCGCATTGGCCATCACGCCAACTTCATCYTSACGGCCSGTWCCAGGGATYWCGACWKYYTTGTCACCATCAGCAAGTTTRCCCATSGCWKYKGTCATTGCGATAATCGGATTGGCAATACCATTACCAATGAAGAAYGCCAGAGCAATACCAACAACCACWGCMACMSCAAGGAACACCGAGATCACMAGATTGGTRKTKGWMACTGTACTTGCACTGGATGCCTGACGGATCTGCATCAGACCTTCTTCTTCAGCACGRAASTCRGCCATYARACCRCGGAACTTGTCGAAATATTGCTTGCCTTTCGCCTGACCAACCTCGTCAGCCATATCATCCATGGTTTTGGCAGTGCCAATATCACGGCGCAGCTGAATGGTCGGTTCGGTGACGTTTTTAACCCAGCCCGAGATATTGCTCTCGGTCTCGGTGAGCAATGTTACTTGCGCAGGATTRTCACTGACAGTCTGACGMAGCGCTGCAATCGCCTGGAAGAACTGTTTCTGACCACCATTATAGGGGTCCAGAAAGCCTTCCTGACCAGCAAGCAGATACCCGCGCATCCCGGTTTCCATATCAACAGCATTTGCAAGAATTCCATTGGCCTGTGCAATCACCTTGTAGGTATGGGTCACCCAGGCTTCATTTTCCTTCATGATTTTAAGATTGCCNSRMAMCTTTNGMRCTGGCAGTCGCAGCATCAGCCTGACGCTGTATCAAAAGCACCGCTTCAGCAGCCGAGAAGTCAGCAATCAATCCACGGAAAGCATCAAAGTATTTCTTGCCGGCCTTTTTATTGACCATGGTTTCAATGTCACCCAAAGTGCCAATACCACGGCGCACGGCCTTGCGTTTGGCAATCGCCGGTTCTGTCACCAAACGGTTCCAGTCGGCAATGGTTTTTTCAGCCTCCTGCAATCTTGCGACCTGTGCCGGGTTGTCATTGACCGTTTCCTGTAGCGCTACAATCGCTGTGGTGAAGTTGGCCTTGCCATTGTTATATGGCTCAAGAAACCCGTCATCACCAGCCAGCAAAAASCCGCGCATCCCGGTTTCCATATCAACCGCATTTGCAAGAATGGAAGAAGCCGTCGCCAGCACCYTGTTGGTATGATCAACCCAGCCAAGGGTTTTATTAACCAGACCAAAATCACTATTYACCGCTTCCTGGGCTTTTGCAAARTCATCGCGCCGCGTTGTAAGCAGCGCAGCTTCACGATCAATAAAGGTCTGGATCTGACCACGGAATTTATCAAAGTAYTTCTTGCCACGGGCTTCMCCCACARGGGAGGCCATGTCATTCATGGTTTTTGCGTCACCAATCCGGCGGCGCAGATCAATGGTTGGCTCGGTGACGTTTGACTGCCATTCGCGCAGCACTTTTTCCACCTCCCCAAGCCGGGCAACCTGACCGGGATTATCGTTCACCGTTTGCTGCAGGGCTGCAATACTGGCATAGGTTTTCTTCTCGCCACCTGTATAGGGGTCCAGAAAGCCKTCCTGACCTGCAAGCARATAGCCGCGCATGCCGGTTTCCATATCAACCGCCGAGGCGACAATACTGTCAGCCTGTCCCAGCACCTTGTAGGTATGATCAACCTGTGCGCCGGTTGTCGCAATTGAATCAATACTGGTAATGGCAACACCACCCAGAATGACCGTCAGCACAAGCGGCACACATATGCCCACCAGCACTTTGGTCCGGGTTTTAATATCTTCTACGCGCATTTTACTCTCCATACTCGATATTTTTGGCCCCGGATGACCCGGGAAGATCTGGATCAGGATCAATGATCCGCAAATCGGCTGGCATATTGTTTAAGGCGGAACCCGTGTCATCATCGATGCCGGCAGCAGCCTTGAAGGGTTCTGGTGACTGGCATTAATATTGCCGACAAATCTGCGGTATGATTTATGCGTCCGAGTCATTATTGGCTCCAGCCTGATTGAAATCAAATACAAAACTGACGTGAACTGGTAAACATAAGGTAATCAACAAGTATAAAGTTGGATTGATGTGTTTAATACAAATTATACTTTAATAATAATGATGGTTAATTCAAATTATATTACAAGAGTCATAAAATCGGCCATTAACCATGACTGATATACCTGGGCATTGAATCATATCGGCTAATTTTGTCTTGACTCACCGGCTTAAAATACCACCCGTCACACAGATTATTCCCCCGCGTTAGGGTTTGCACCACAGCAAATTAATCCCGCAAAGCCGGGCATCCGTGTGTTTGCAAGCAGCAAGGGGGGTGAGAACCGGTTGCGCAGCAATCCATTGCACTGCAATGGAAGGTTCGAACGCACACGAGAGAAAGGCGAAGCCGTCGCGTGCCCCGGGCAAGACAGGGAGGAGCAAGGGAGGAGGAAGAGGGCGGCAAGGCCAGAGCAAGGGGCGGAATTGTGGAATAGTTGACATGTCCAGACAGTGCGCCGCACAAAGTGCCGCACAAAGTGGATGGTGCGAAGGATTATCAAACAACCACCACCCCACCCCCCGTAAGGCACAGTGATGCAGATCAGCATCCATAGTGATGACTTTCGCAAAGGCACGGCGGTGGTCACGATGGTGGTTACGACATTCCCCGATCAACATGCCTCAACGGCAGAGTTTCCGACTGCGTCCATGACAATTTTCGAAGCGGAATGATGGATTCTGAACAAATTTCAGAATGACAAAGAGAGAGACGCAAAAGCCAGAGAAACACCACAATTTCAGTGATTTAACGCCAACACCACCCCACCCGCTCCGTCACCCTGATGTAGATCAGCATCCATAGCTCAGGCTTGCGGCAGGCACGAT
>JAESRR010000300.1 GCA_016764535.1 Cohaesibacteraceae bacterium
CAAGGTGCCTTTTCGGCCGCTTGAATATGTTGGCCACAACGCAAAAGCGCGGTAAATGGTCATTTTGCCGAGCGAATATACAAAATCATTTTTGCTTCGGCGTTCAATACATCCAATGCCCCACGCGCCAGAATTTTCTCATTGATCCATTCGCGGGAAAATGGCGGGCGGGTATTCAGCATGCCTTCAGTAAAACGCACGCGATTAAACGGGTCATACAGGCCAAGTCTTTTGTGCTGGTTTACATCCCTGATGGTGGTCGCGACGTTGCCCAGGTATCTATTGCCGGTGTTGGGCATAATCTCTTCGTCTTCGATACGCCTTAACAACCAGTCTCTAAAATCCAGAGCTATATCAGGCGTAATCTGGTTGATGGGAAGATCACCAAATTCCTTGATGAACATTTTGATCGATCGGCTTTTGGGGTTGAGCCACTGCTTTTTTTGACGTTCGTTCTTTTCCAAAAGCTTRCCTTTGGAAAGCTCACAATAAAGCGCAAACGCTGTACTCAAATTCAACTCGGGCGCATCAACCAGCCCAAGAACAGCTTCCGAATCCGCAGTCGTCAAAGCGTCWGAAATGGCGACACGATCCAGTCTWTCCCGCAACGGCCTTTGGGCGACTTTGTCAGCTGATATGTACGCCACACCCAATGTTCGGGCACGGATAACAGCGGCTTCATACTGATCAAGTGCGGCTTTTGAATCCATCAGAAACATGTTTTCCCAAAATTCTTCGGTCACACGGTTCATTGCACCGGCTTTGCCAATGGCCTCGTGCAGGTCTTTGGTCTTTAGCGATGTACGGACGGAAATCTTGTTTTTGGTTTTTTCACTGGAGCGGTAAAACTGCAAAAAATCTTTCGGGATTCGCCGGAGATAATAATACATCCCGGTCCGCGAATCCTTATCCAGATACTTTTCAGCGCTCTTGCTGCCCACTATCCAAACTCCATTTGTTAATGCGTTTGTTCATGCATTTGCTAATGCAAATTGATAAGGGAGAGTCCTGCGATTGTCAACAAGGTCGCAGAAACGGCAGAAATCAGCCATTCAGAGAGGAAAAAGATCAAAATTTGAGAGGGATAAATGGTGCGGGCGGGGGGACTCGAACCCCCATGGCCATACGGCCGAGGGATTTTAAGTCCCTTGCGTCTACCAGTTCCGCCACGTCCGCAATTCCAAGTGCGTTTCTTATGCCAGATATTCCAGGCAATTCCAGCACTTGATGTATGACAATTTGACTTATCCCCCGGCGGTTTAGGATTAAACCACTGACAGCGCAGTGACGAGCCGTTCCATTTGCCCTGCCTGCCCGATGGTGATGCGTAAACTACCATGCTCATCAGGCCATGGTAGAAATTGCACCAGGATGTTTTGTTTTGCCAACTCTGCAGCAACATATAAAGCTGGTTTCAAGGGTCTTGCTGTCAAAAAGTTAGCGCTGGAAGGAAAAACATGAAAACCGAGCTTCTCCAGATTTTTTCTCAATGCCTCGCGTTGCGTTATTGTATCTGTCAGAACTTTATTGAGATACGATACATCRCGCATTGCGCCGATGGCRCCRGAARTCCCGRCCCGATTTACATTGAAATTTCCGCGTAATTTCCAAAAAGCCCGCTGTAWTTCAACATCACTTGTTAAAACATAACCAATACGCTGCCCTGCCAGACAATAGGCTTTCGAAAAGCTWCGTGTGACGACCCATGGGCCAGTYCGTTTGGATAGAATTTCGAGTGTTTGGGGATCAGATTCRAAAGCGGAAAATTCGTAATAGGCTTCGTCGACGACCAATAAACAATCATTAGGTACTTTATTCACCGCCAGCCGCAGTAATGCAGGATCGAGTTTTCCTCCTGTGGGATTGTTGGGGGTACACACGTAAAATAGACCCGTATTTTCATCCACGTGATCAAGCATAGCCTCGATATCGCAAACGCCTTCCTGGGTGACCGGCACCGAAATACATTTTCCACCAGCAAGTTGCACACCTTTGGCACATGTCGGAAATGTTGGAGAAGGGAATATTGCGTTATCAYWTCTGTTAATCGAGATTGTAGCAGCGGCTATCAGCAACTCGCCGCTTCCATTGCCAAAGCTGATACGGTCGGTAGCGATGCCCGTCTGATTTGATATAAGCGATGCAAGTTCCATACAATCGTGGTCTGGATATGAATTCCCCTGGCAAAGAGCCGACTTCATTGCTTCGATGGCAAGAGGAGAAGGCGGCCAGGCGCCTTCATTCAGATTCAAMCGCAATATCTCMAAYCCAYTTTTATGGRCATTTYTCTGAATTGAAGGAGGYGCTGGAAARGACAAATCKGCAAKATATTGCWCGGGAATTTGACGRGGCATCGCTACTGGCTTTCARTTACCGGGATGGTCCAATGGGCAATTGCACCAGMTTGTCGAGTACGCCACTCTGAACCARCAATTTTGCTTGTTCCATATCCGGGGCAATGAAACGGTCCTGATCAAAGGATGGAACTTTTTCTCTCAAAATTCCAATTGCATTYTCCAATACACYGGAAGTTTTGTGAGGTAAATGAAATTGAATCCCTTCAGCGGCAGCCATCCACTCGATCGAAAGTATCGACGCCAGGTTATCCGCCATATCAGTCAAACGTCGCGCACCGTAGGTTGCCATGGATACGTGATCTTCCTGATTGGCTGAAGTCGGGATACTATCTACAGAACAAGGATGCGCGAGGCATTTATTTTCTGAAACCAAAGCTGCAGATGTCACTTGAGGCATCATAAAACCCGAATTAAGACCGCTATCGGATGCTAGAAACGCTGGCAAACCGGAAACGGACGCATCAACCAGCATTGCCTGGCGCCGCTCGGAGATTGATCCAATCTCGGCAATTGCGAGCGCGATCGCATCCGCTGCAAATGCGACGGGCTCGGCATGAAAATTGCCCCCGGAAAGAATTTCATTTTCTTCCGGGAAAACCAGCGGATTATCACTTACGGAATTTGCTTCACGATTAAGCACAGATGATGCATATTCGAGTTGATCAAGGCATGCTCCCATCACCTGAGGCTGACATCGAAGACAATAGGGATCCTGAACTTTTTCGCAATCAAGATGTGACGCTCTAATCTCGCTACCTTCCAACAACACCAGGTAAGCTTCAGCTACAGTGATTTGACCATGCTGGCGTCGCAATTTGTGTATGCGAGCATCAAAAGGTGTTGTTCCGCCTTTCGGAGCATCAACACTGAGCGACCCGGTTACAAGAGCGGTGCGCAACAGACTTTCTGCCTCATAAAGTCCCTTTAATGCAAGTGCCGTAGATAATTGCGTTCCGTTGATCAGCGCAACGCCTTCTTTGGGTCCCAAAACAAGGGGATCAAGACCGAGCTCTTCAAGTGCGACAAGTGCCGAAACGGTTTCGCTATTCCGCCGGACATCCCCAATGCCCATCATGGCAGCTGCCATATGTGCAAGCGGCGCAAGATCCCCCGACGCTCCCACAGATCCCTTGGAAGGAATACAGGGGAATATCGATCCATTTATGAATGACAACAAATATTCGATAACCTGCCAGCGCACTCCGGAATGCCCCTGACACAAAGCAGATACTTTAAGTACCATCATAAATCGAACAACAGCATCATCCAGTAACGGGCCGGTTCCCGAACTGTGCGACATAATCAACTTGCGTTGCAGCTCGGAAGTCTTTTCCGGCTCAATCCGTACATGTGCCAATTTTCCAAAACCGGTGTTGATACCATAAATCGCATCACCTGATTTCAACATCTGGTTGACTGTATCATTGCAGTTTTCAACAATTTTGCGAACATCAACGGACAATGTTATTTTTGGCTGGGCGTAATATATATTACGCCATTCACCCGGACTTGTTTCTCCCGGGTTCATTTTAAACTGTTTGCACACAGGCAATTCCTTTCATGAAACAGTTACGCTAACAAAAGCGCATCATCAGTAAGTTCTTCGCCTTGTTGTTTTTTAAACAATTCCAGCAAATCCTTGACTTCCATTCCATCCCGGTCTGATCCGGCAGCATCAAAAACAATTTGTCCACGATGGAACATGATGGTTCTTTCTCCCGTACTTAGGGCCTGAGCCATAGAATGCGTTACCATCACCACCGTCAAACCCATCTCAGCAACGACGCGTTTTGACAAATCAAGGACAAATTCTGCAGTTTTTGGGTCAAGAGCGGCCGTATGTTCGTCCAGCAAGAGAACTTTTGTATCGCCGGTTGTTGCCATAAGCAGAGACACAGCCTGTCGCTGCCCTCCTGACAATAATCCAACTTTGTCATCAAGACGACTTTCCAGCCCAAGACCCAGTACCTTAATCCGTTGAGCCGTTTTTTCCCGCAACTCAGCCGTTACAGCCTTCAAAAATCTCCGTGGACTGGTTCTGCCATAGGCAAGCGCGAAATTCTCCAGGATAGACAGATCTTCACATGTCCCCATTTTAGGATCCTGAAACACCCTCGAAAGAATTTTTGATCGTTTGTGCACAGGCCAATCAGTCACATCTAGTCCGTCAACTTCGACTTTGCCGCTCATGAGTGGCGCAATACCGGCGATCACATTAAGAGATGTTGATTTACCGGCACCGTTGGAACCAATAACAGTTACGAACTGCCCCTCGGGAACTTTGAAATTGATGTTCCTCAATGCCTGTGTTTCCAAAGGAGTCCCAGGATTATAAGTAACATTTACGTCTGAAAGACTGATCATTTTGTGCCCTTCTTTTTTCTCGAACCAAAGAAGGATTTACCGGATTGCTGCATGATGAGCGCTATTGTTACCAGCACTGCAGTCACTAATTGAATATCCGAAGCCTGTAGCCCCAAAAAATCTGCATTCAATGCCAACGCAACTGCCAGGCGATAGAGTATTGCACCAACCAGACAGGCTATCGTAGCAAGAAATATTGTCCTTGAAGGCATAAGAGACATTCCCACAATTACCGATGCCAACCCTACGATAATAACGCCAATACCCATATATGCATCCGCAGCACCAAAAATCTGCGCGAACATGGCGCCGGCAATGGCAGTCAAACCATTAGCGATACCAACACCGTAAAGCTTCATATTGCCAACATTGACACTGTTTGCTTTAGCCATCGCTGGATTAGCTCCAGCGGCCCGCATCGAAATGCCCCAACCGGTGTTCAAAAATGCATCAAGCGAGAACTTTGTCAAAATCACAAATATTCCAAGGAATATCGGATTAATAATGTAGCCAGGCTGACCGATAAACTCCAGATCAGTGAATATCGTATGT
>JAESRR010000123.1 GCA_016764535.1 Cohaesibacteraceae bacterium
CATGCCTGGCTTGGAAGTACGATTTCATATCGTATGGGCGTAGATGGCATCTCGATGCTGTTTGTCATTCTAACAACATTTTTGATGCCTGCTGCAATTTACGCAAGCAGATATGCCATCACAAAACGTGTCAAGGAATACATGATCGCGTTTCTGGTGCTGGAAACGTTCATGATCGGTGTGTTTTGTTCGCTCGATCTGGTTCTGTTTTATTTGTTCTTTGAAGCAGGCCTGATCCCGATGTTTCTGATCATTGGAATTTGGGGTGGTAAACGCAGGATATACGCAAGTTTCAAATTTTTTCTGTTCACGCTAACCGGTTCGGTTTTAATGCTTTTGGCTATAATGGCCATGTACCGTGAAGCAGGTACAACCGATATTGCGGCGTTACTAAAATATCAGTTCCCGGTTGAAATGCAGACCTGGCTCTGGCTGGCTTTCTTTGCAAGCTTTGCTGTAAAAATGCCCATGTGGCCATTCCATACCTGGTTGCCAGATGCACACGTTGAAGCACCAACTGCCGGTTCGGTTATATTGGCAGGCGTTTTACTCAAGATGGGCGGTTATGGCTTCCTCCGGTTTTCCATACCCATGTTCCCTGTCGCCTCTGCCGATATGGTGTGGCTGGTTTATGGCCTTTCACTGGTTGCCATTGTTTACACATCCTTCGTTGCTCTCGTGCAGGAAGATATGAAAAAGCTGATTGCTTACTCATCAGTGGCTCATATGGGTTTTGTCACTCTGGGTATATTTACCGTTACAGTACAGGGCGTTCAGGGCGGAATATTTCAAATGCTCTCCCATGGCCTTGTCTCCGGTGCACTGTTTTTGTGTGTCGGGGTGGTTTATGACCGCATGCATACCCGTGAGATCAAGGCATATGGTGGCCTCGTACATCGAATGCCCTGGTACGCAGCAATTTTTCTGATATTCACCATGGCAAACGTTGCTCTTCCGGGCACCGCAGGGTTTGTAGGAGAATTTCTAATTCTTGTGGGTGCATTCAAGGCTAATAGCTGGATTGCATTTATTGCCGCGACAGGTGTTATCCTTTCTGCGGCTTACGCTTTGTGGCTTTATCGCCGTGTTGTTTTTGGGAAGTTGGAAAAAGAAAATCTCAAATCGATTTTGGATCTGGATTCCAGAGAAAAAGTTATTTTGGTGCCCTTGTTAATACTGACAATTTTCTTCGGTCTTTATCCGGCACCAGTTCTGGATGTTACTGCCGAGGCGGTTAATCACCTGATTTACAATTACGATGCTGCATTAAAAGCTGCAGCCGATGTGGCAAGCGCAGCCCGATAGGGCGCGAAAAGAATGTGAATGAAAGAAGTTGATCAATGCAGGCTGAATTGATGATGATGCCCGATTTAATGCCCGCCATACCGGAACTGGTTTTGGCAATTGGCGCACTTGTTCTGCTTATGGTTGGAGTTTTCGTGGGGGAACAATCTTCCAAGCTGGTGACAGGTCTGGCTATTGGCGTTCTGGCGCTTGCCGCCGTTTTACTCATTTTGACAACCGATGACGGAGTTACGTTTAACGGTGCTTTCGTCATGGATCCATTTGCCAGATTGATGAAAATTCTGGTGCTCATCGGTTCCCTGTTTGCCATTACTATGACTGAAGGTTACGCCCGCGCAGAGAAATTCGACAAATTTGAATTCCCGGTTTTGGTGGTGCTTGCCACACTTGGCATGCTGATGATGATATCCGCAAACGATATGATCGCGGTATATCTTGGTCTGGAATTGCAGTCATTGTCTCTTTATGTAATTGCGGCAATCAACCGGGATTCGACAAAAGCCACAGAAGCCGGGCTTAAATATTTTGTTCTGGGAGCTCTCTCTTCCGGTATATTATTGTACGGTATGTCTTTGGTTTACGGATTTACCGGGCACACCGGGTTTGACGGAATTTCCAATGTGTTTGCACAGGGTGATGCTCCGGTCGGGCTGGTGGTTGGGCTTGTGTTCATACTTGCCGGTCTGGCTTTCAAGATATCTGCGGTTCCATTTCACATGTGGACGCCGGACGTTTATGAAGGTGCGCCTACACCGGTTACTGCATTCTTTGCTGCCGCTCCCAAAATAGCGGCCATGGCGTTGTTTATGCGTATTACATTTGGAACCTTTGAAGCTATCCGCTTTGAATGGGCGCAAATCGTAATATTCATATCCGGGGCTTCAATGGCCCTTGGAGCCTTTGCCGGCATCGGTCAGAAAAACATCAAACGATTGATGGCATATTCCTCTATTGCGAATATGGGATATGCACTGATCGGCGTTGCTACCGGGTCTCAGGCCGGAGCCGAAGGTGTGATATTGTATCTGATGATCTACCTTGCGATGGTCCTGGGTGCCTTTGCCTGTATTCTTTCCATGCGGCGCAAGGACGGTATGGTAGAGAATATTGATGATCTTGCGGGTGCAGCCAGAACCAATCCGGTCATGGCATTTATATTGGCTGCTATAATGTTTTCGATGGCCGGAATTCCACCATTGGCCGGGTTCTTCGCCAAATTCTTTGTGTTTAATGCCGCAATTGAGCAGGGTATGTATGGGTTGGCGGTATTCGGAGTGTTGGCCAGTGTGGTTGGAGCCTATTATTACATTCGCATTGTCAAAGTGATGTATTTTGACGAACCTGATGAAGGGTTTGTCAGCATTCCATCCGAATTGCGTGTTGTACTTGGGTTGAGCGGATTGTTTGTTCTTGGGTTTATAGTTTTCGCCAATCCGTTTATTGCGCTGGCAAAGACAGCTGCAAAAACATTCTTCTGAGGTTCCATTGAACACAGATTTTCCTGATAATTATCGTCATGTTGCTTATGACCATGTTGGCTCGACCAACACGATGGCACTGCAGCTGGCGAAAGAACACGATCCTGGAAATATCTGGGTAACTGCCAAGGTTCAGACAGAAGGACGTGGAAGGCGGGGACGCCGCTGGGTTTCCGAGCCAGGAAATTTGTACGCTTCACTCTTGCTGAAAAATCCCGCTGTTCAAACTAATATTGGTCAAATACCAATCCTCGCCGCAACAGCATTGCACCGTGGTATCGAAAATTGTCTATCGCCTGAACTAAGAAGTGGTTTGAACATCAAATGGCCGAATGACATTTTGTTCAAAAAGCAAAAGATTGCCGGTATTCTTGTTGAAAGCCACAAACTGAACGATGCTACATATGTCATCATTGGATGCGGTGTAAATTGTTCCACGCATCCCGAAATCACAGATCATCACGCTGCTTCTGATTTTGCGTCGGAAAGCATTGCTATCGAAACGCATGCCTTGCTTGTACAGATTGCGCGTGCGTTCGATCAACGTTTGCTATATTGGGAGGGTGGTCGTTCATTTCCGGGAATTCGAGAAGACTGGCTAGCCAGAGTTTCGGGCCCGGGAGAACAGATTACTGTTCGGCTACAAAACCAGACATTACTCGGTACCTTTGAATCTATAGATCAGGATGGGTGTCTAATTCTCAGGACAGCATCCGGTGAACGTCAAACAATTTTTGCAGGCGACGTTTTCAGTGGCTTGCAGCAATAATCAGGAGCGAAGTCTCGTGTCACAATCTGAACTGGTTTTTCTACCACTGGGTGGTGTTGGTGAAATCGGTATGAATATGGCTTTATATGGTGTTGGTCCTGCCACTGACCGGCAATGGATGATTGTGGATTGCGGAATTAGCTTTGGAGATGATTCTCTTCCTGGTATTGACGTGATCCTGCCGGATATCCGTTTTGTTAAAGAACAGGGAGATGCCGTTCATGGCATCGTGATCACCCATGCCCATGAAGATCATTTTGGTGCCTTGATACATACTTGGGACCAAATGAAATTACCGGTTTATGCAACCGCATTTGTTGCCGGACTAATTGAGGCAAAGTGCATCGCAGAACCTGGTGCGCCCAAAATTCCGGTCCAGATTGTGGAGCAGGGGGACAGCATTGATGTTGGCCCGTTCAACGTCACATTTATTCCAGTGTCTCATTCTATTCCAGAACCAAATGCCCTTGCGATACGAACAGAACACGGTCTTGTCGTCCATACAGGTGACTGGAAGCTGGATCAAAAACCGGGTATTGGCAAGCCAACCGATGTGGGTGCCTTCAAGGCTATGGGCAAAGAAGGCGTACTGGCCCTTGTTTGTGATTCAACCAATGCCATGCGTGAAGGGGATAGTCCAAGCGAAGAACATATTGCACAAACTCTGGATCGGATTATTGCCGAAGCCCCGGAACGGGTCGCCGTCACAACTTTTGCATCAAATGTAGCCCGGGTTATTGCGATCGCCAAAGCTGCAAAACGGGCAGATCGGCAATGTGTACTTTCCGGCCGGGCACTTCTTCGTTTTACCGAAATTGCAGGAGAGCTGGGTTATCTGGATGGCTTACCTTCGTTTCTAAGCGAAGATGAATACGGTTATCTACCRCGRAAYAAAGTYGTTGTRATTCTSACWGGTACCCAGGGCGAACCACGTGCCGCTTTGGCGCGGGTTGCCAGTGGCGAACATCGCAAGATTCGGTTGAGTCCAGGTGATCTGATGGTTTTTTCATCAAGGGCAATCCCTGGAAATGAAAAGAACGTCAATCAAATTTTGAATAATCTTGCTGAACTGGGCATTAGGACCATCACCGACAGTGATGCAGATGTTCATGTGACTGGTCATCCCAGACGAAATGAACTGGAAAAAATGTACTCCTGGCTGCAGCCAAAAATTGCGATTCCGGTTCATGGTGAAGCCATGCATCTGGAAGCACATCTCGCTTTTGCAAAGGAACAGGGTGTCGGTCAGGCTTTGCGCGTGCGAAATGGCTGGATGGCACGACTGGCACCTGCGGCGGATACCTGGAATGAATTTATCGCGGGGCGAATTTACAAGGATGGCCGGATTGTCGGGGATGCCGAAGAAGTTGGAGTTCAGCGGAGGCGCAAGCTCAGCTTTGCCGGCCATGTTGCCGTTTCGGTTGTGCTGGATCAGAAACGCGGAGAAATCCACGGCACACCACAATTTACATGTAACGGTCTACCCGTTTGCAATGTCGAAGGCATAGCATTTGATGATTTAATATCGGACACAATTGAAAGTGTTACAGTTAGTATTCCGCGCGCACGACGTAAGGATCCCGCAGTGGTTCAGGAAGCAATCAGGCGGGGAATTCGATCGGTTGTTTATCAACACTGGTCCAAAAAGCCAATTTGCGATGTGATGATCTCGACCCTATGAGTGGTGAAGTTTCAAACACACGGGAAGTAGTGAA
>JAESRR010000124.1 GCA_016764535.1 Cohaesibacteraceae bacterium
CTCTGGATCCTGGTGTCACAAACCTTCAAACTGACCTTGGTGCGCAGAATGCTCCCAGGGCTATCGCGGACGCCGTTTCGGCATTGACTAATCTGGGATATGGGCAGTCACACGCAAGTTCAGCTGCAGCGACAGTTCTGTCTCGCGAAGGTGAAGATCTGCCAATGGAAAAGCTGATCCGGTTGTCGCTTAAGGAATTGTCTTCATGACGGATGAAGAGCGCATTGTTTCTCCCGAAGAGACCGCAGAAATTGATCGTAGTCTGAGGCCACAAAAACTGGACGATTTTGTAGGCCAGCGCCAGGCGCGAGCTAATCTCAATATTTTTGTCGAGGCAGCGCGTACACGAAAAGAAGCCCTGGATCATGTCTTGTTTGTAGGGCCTCCAGGACTTGGTAAAACAACGCTGGCGCAAATAGTTGCGCGCGAACTGGGCGTCAATTTCAAGTCAACATCTGGACCCGTGATTGCAAAAGCGGGTGATCTGGCAGCCTTGCTTACAAATCTGGAAGAGCGGGATGTTTTGTTTATTGACGAAATCCATCGCCTGAGCCCCGCTGTAGAAGAAATACTGTATCCGGCGATGGAGGATTATCAACTTGATTTGATTATCGGTGAGGGCCCTGCCGCCAGATCGGTCAAAATTGAGTTGGCGCAATTTACACTGGTTGCAGCCACAACCCGGTTGGGATTGTTGACCACGCCTCTGAGAGATCGATTTGGCATTCCAATTCGTCTCAATTTTTATGAAATCGATGAACTCGAGCATATTGTGATGCGTGGTGCTCGTCTTATGGGCCTGGGTATCACAAAAGACGGCGCACTTGAAATTGCAAGACGTTCGCGTGGCACGCCGCGTATTGCAGGAAGATTGTTACGCCGGGTAAGGGATGTTGCGACAGTTCAGGGGGAAGCCACTGTTGACGCAGCGCTTGCAGATCGGGCGCTTCTCATGCTTGAAGTTGATAGTCTGGGTCTGGACTCGCTCGACAGGCGGTATCTTAATTGCATTGCACTGAGTTTTGGCGGCGGGCCTGTAGGCATAGAGACAATTGCAGCTGCATTGTCAGAACCTCGCGACGCGATAGAGGAAATCATTGAGCCGTATTTGATCCAGATAGGTTTTATGCAACGGACGCCTCGTGGACGAATATTAACGCCGGTAGCGTTTGAGCATCTCCATCTGGCAACTCCGGAATTGCTTCCTGGAGAACAAATGGGATTGTTTAAAGGAAAACCGGCACCGGAGGCCGGGCCCGATGACTGATTTGACACGGAATCTGGCCGGCAAGCTGATAGATGATTTTCATCWACTGAGCATTCGGGTGTATTACGAAGAYACTGATTTTTCCGGAATTGTTTATCATGCAAATTATTTRAAATACCTTGAAAGAGGCAGATCAGATTATTTGCGCCTGAAAAATRTTCATCAYAATGAACTTGGTRATGGCARGCACGGGCAACCSATGGCGTTCGCTGWACGYCATATGGACATAGATTTTCTTTCATCGGCTCGCATCGATGATGTTGTTACCGTACAAACAGAAACCMGWYTGGTGAAAGGCGCACGATTGATCCTGTYACAGTCAATATKCMWTRAAAAAATTATTCTGGTGCGTGCARAAGTTACAATTGCGATGATCTCTCGTGATGGAAAACCACTCCGTATACCGGGCGTTATACGTTCTGCACTTGCAAAACCGGAATAGTAACTGTTCGTTAATCATAAAATGATGACTGGAACGTGAGGTGTTAATTTGTACGCGCCCCGTTTTTGACAAAATCAGGCGTCAAAAAGCTCCGTAATACGAGCGTTCGTAAATTTTGGACATCGCGCCTGGTCGTTTGTTTGCAGACAAATATGCGAGCTAATAGAGCATCTGCGGTGCGCCTGTTTCATGAGGTTTTTGAATGGCGGATGGCGATCTGTCCCTGCTGAATATGTTCTGGCAGGCACATATAGTTGTAAAACTGGTTATCGTTGGGCTGTTCGCAGCTTCGGTTTATAGCTGGGCAATCATTGTCGATAAAGTGCTGTTATATATCCGGACAAATCGGCAAATGGATAAATTTGAAAAAGCATTTTGGTCGGGGCAATCTCTGGAGGAGTTATATCAGGTCCTTTCAGGAAGACCCAGCAATGCGATGGCGTCGCTTTTTGTTGCAGCGAKGCGAGAATGGAAACGAAGCTTTGAAACGGGTGCGCGATCAGTGGCCGGGCTGCCCATCCGCATTGAAAAAGTGATGGATGTGACGATTGCCANGGAAATTGATCGTCTTGAAAGACGGTTGCTTTTTCTAGCGACAGTGGGCTCCGCCGGACCGTTTGTAGGACTTTTCGGAACCGTCTGGGGAATTATGTCAAGTTTCCAGGCAATTGCWGTTTCCAAAAGCACCAGTTTGGCGGTTGTTGCACCTGGCATTGCGGAAGCACTATTTGCAACTGCATTGGGGCTATTCGCAGCTATTCCTGCGGTGATAGCTTACAATAAATTGTCCAGCATGTCGTCGAGGCTGGCATTGCGGCTCGAGGGATTTGCAGATGAATTCTCTGCAATATTATCAAGACAGCTGGACGAAAGATCCTGAACCATGGGAATCAATATTAGCGGTGCAGGACAGGGTTTTAGACGACGGGGTGCGAGAAGAGCCAAACGACATCAACCGATGACAGAGATCAACGTTACGCCATTTGTYGATGTCATGCTTGTGCTGCTTATTGTGTTTATGGTGACTGCTCCKCTTATGACGGTAGGTGTGCCCATAGAATTGCCCGAATCTTCTGCCAAACCMCTGGAAGGGGATATCGAACCAATAACAATCTCGATTGGAGCTGAAGGTGGAATTTATCTCCAGGACAGGGAAGTTGTTGTRGARGATCTCATACCKACYCTGGAAGCCATTGCGAAAAATGGCTACAAGGAGAGAATTTAYGTACGCGGYGATCAGGCCGCAAACTATGGCACGATTATTAAAATCATGGGTGTGCTGAACGCAGCCGGGTTTAAACGGATCGGGCTCGTGACACTCGAAGAGCAATAAYAGATTTATGCAAAGTGGAATGGTGGCATCYGCCCTGGCACATGTAGCGATTATCTCGTGGGGAATGGTGAGTTTTTCTGCRCCGGCTCCGTTTGAGACGATCAGTGTAGAGGCCATGCCRATAGAACTGGTMCCTGTATCTGARCTGACMGATCTACGGCTCGGTGAAAAATCAGCTCCGGTTGCAGAAATTGCTGCGTTGCACACCCGGCCTGATCCAGCACTGGTGACGGCACAGGAAAACCTGTCCGAGCCACAGATAAAAATTCAGGATTCGGTTGAACCTGATTTGCCACAGGTTAAAATTCCGGAGCCAATAGCCGAACCGGTTCCTGTTCTGCCAAAGCCAGAGACCGTTGAGGCACAATCTGCTCCGATAGCTGCTTTAACCAATGTGTTGCCGAGCTTCAAACCAAAATCTCTCAGTCGAAAAAAGAAACGTGTTAGCACTCCCAAAGTTGTAAAAAAACCACCAAAGAAGAAACAAAAACGAGCCGCTTTTGATCCCTCGCAGATTGCAGCTTTACTTGACAAACGATCAGAAAAACCGGTTGCTTCCGGTGATTTGAATGCACAATCCAGCACATTTGGTGTGCATTCCGGTAGCCGGGTAGCCGCGATGACACAAAGTGAATTAAACGTGTTATCGGCGCAAATTGGAGCGTGCTGGAATACGCCCGCCGGTGCCACCAATGCGGATGATCTGAGGGTGCGTGTGCGAATGTATCTCAATGAAGATGGTAGTCTAAATGGATTCCCCGAAGTTCTCAGTCAACCAGCCGGACCTTTTGGAACATTGGCAGCAGAGAGTGCTGTTCGCGCCATCAGACGCTGCCAGCCTTTTAGTCTTCCAGTAGAAAAATATGCCTCCTGGCAAGAAGTGAATATGAATTTTGACCCACGTGATATGTTTTAGCGTGCAATGAGTGGATGACGTTTATGAAAACGGGACCCGGTATTTTTGTGTTTTCGATGCTGAAGAAATGTTTTGCATTTCCGAAACAGTCCATGTTTTTGTTAATATTGACAGGAATGTTTACGGCCGAGGCAGGAGCTGCGGTCGAGGTTGATATCACACGCGGTATCGTAGAACCTTTGCCCATCGCCATAACCGAATTTCTTGGCGCAGATGGAACCGATGATCTGGCGCGAAAGGTGGCAGGTGTTATAACCGCTGACCTGAAGCGATCCGGGTTATTCGCTCCGGTCAACCCTCAGGCATTCATCGACAAAATCGTGGATCCTGGATCAACACCAAATTTTGGGAACTGGAGAGTTCTCAATGCCCAGGCACTCGTCGTCGGACGAGTTGTAAATCAGGCAGATGGCCGATTGAGAGCTGAATTTAGATTGTGGGATGTTTTTGGAGCGAAACAACTTGCCGGTCAGCAATTTTTTACCACTCCTCAAAACTGGCGTCGAGTAGCGCATATCATTGCTGATGCGATATATGAGAGGTTAACAGGCGAGCAGGGGTATTTTGATACACGTATTGTGTTTGTTGACGAAAGTGGACCAAAGGCAAAGCGTATTAAAAAACTGGCCATTATGGATCAGGACGGCGCCAATGTGCGTTTCTTGACTGACGGGCGTGATTTGGTGCTGACGCCGCGTTTTTCACCGACGCGTCAGGAAATCACATACATGTCTTACGGTGACCAGAGCCCCCGGGTTTATTTACTGAATATCGAGAGCGGTAAAAGGTCAACGGTTGGCAATTTTCCCGGTATGACATTTGCTCCGCGTTTTTCACCGGATGGACAAAGTATCGTTCTAAGTCTGCAACAGGGTGGTAATGCAGACATATTTCAGATGGATATTCGTTCAAAACGTACCACCCGGCTGACCAGCTCTGCATCAATTGATACAGGGCCCAGTTTTGCTCCTGACGGAAATAAAATTGCATTTGAAAGTGATCGTAGCGGCAGCCAGCAGATTTATGTGATGAATGCGAATGGTTCGGGTGTTCAGCGTATAAGTTACGGCAAAGGGCGGTATTCCACACCCGTTTGGTCTCCTCGCGGAGATTTGATTGCGTTTACCAAAAGTTTGAATGGTCAGTTTCTGATCGGCGTTATGCGTCCGGATGGCAAGGGAGAGCGTATTCTTGTCGAGGGGTATCATAATGAAGGTCCTACCTGGTCTCCGAATGGACGTGTTATTATGTATTTCAAGGATATCCCTGGTGCGACAGGC
>JAESRR010000125.1 GCA_016764535.1 Cohaesibacteraceae bacterium
CGTGACAATCCAGGGCCGTCATCATCAACTATAATTTCAAAAGTTCCATTGCCACGTTCACCATCTTCATCCAGCTTACCAGGCGTGTGATCCACAGATACATTCACACTGGCCGTCGCCCATTTACATGCATTGTCGACAAGATTTCCGGCCATCTCCTCCAAATCCTGCTTTTCACCACGAAAGCGAACAGATTTAAATGATCTGAGGGTAACGGATATCCCCTGATCACCATGAATTTTGTTCATGACACGAACCAGAGCTTCCAGCACTGGTTCGATTTCGGTTGCAACACCGATTACATTGCCTCTGGCAGCCATTCTTGCCCTATCCAGATAATGCTGAACCTGGTCTCTCATAATACCGGTTTGCTCGGTGATTTTGAAGCCGATTGCATTGTCGGCCTGTCGCACTTCGTTAGTGATTACGCTAAGTGGTGTTTTCAACGCGTGTGCAAGATTGCCTACCTGAGTTCTGGCGCGTTCAATTATCGCGTTATTCGCGACAATCAGTGCATTCATTTCTCTGGCCAGCGGGCTTAGCTCAAGGGGGAAATTACCTTCCAGAATCTCTGCTTCGCCGTTTCGAATGCGCCTCAAACCAGAACGAATATGATCAAGTGGCCTTAATCCGACACTCACAACAACCAGCGTGGTCAATATCATACCTATGGCAAAGATGATCAATGTGAGACCCACGCTTGTCTGAAAGGCCGCTATGTCTTCCTGCAACTCTGTTGCATTGCCAGCAACCGCAATAATTCCCGATTGATTTGGCCCAAAGCGAACTATTTGCTCAACAATGCGTAACTCTTCACCGTCAGGCCCTTCGGTATATCCCCGTACCAGATTATTGTTGTCCGGYTGACTTCCAAGTTCAGAGGGAAACGTGAAAATCGTGTCGACGAGAGATTCCGAGACCAGAACCACATTCCCGTTTTCGCGATGTTTCAATGCCCAGTACCAGCCTGACAAAGGGAGCGAAAATCTCGGATCGTTTAGATTTGCAGGGTCTTCAAATGGCGCACCATCACTGGTTTGCCTTGCAAAACCACTTGCCAGACGTTGCACGTAGGCAACAAGCCTATCGTCAAATGTTCTTTGCACCGAGCTTCTGTACAATTGAGTAAGAACAAGACCCGCGATAATAATGGAGAGTGTACTCCAAAGCGAACTAAACAAAAACAAACGGCCAGCCAGAGAATTACGGCTAAATTTATTTTTCTTCATCTGCGCCTTCGGGAGCATTTACCGAGTATCCAAGACCGCGGATCGTCGAAATTATGTTCACGTCAAGCTTTTTGCGCAAACGACCAACGAACACCTCAATTGTATTTGAATCCCTGTCAAAATCCTGATCGTACAAATGTTCAACAAGTTCGGTTCTTGAAATCACTCGCCCCTGATGCATCATAAGATAGGCCAGCAACCGGTACTCATGCGATGTAAGCTTGATCAGGCGTCCATCGACTGTCGCTTTTCCCGCTCTTGTATCGACCCGCACAGGGCCGCATTCAATTTCGTTTGACGCAAGACCGGCCGACCGGCGTACCAGAGCTCTCACCCTGGCCAGAACTTCTTCCATATGAAATGGCTTGGAAACATAATCATCTGCACCAGCATCAATACCCTGAACCTTGTCGCTCCATCTATCTCTTGCAGTTAGCAACAATACCGGCATTTTCCTGTCTTCACGACGCCAGCTTTCCAGCACAMTGATACCATCCATYTTKGGCAGRCCRATATCCAGTATMACYGCRTCATAWGGTTCGGTATCTCCGAGGAAATGTCCTTCTTCACCGTCATYGGCACAATCAACGACATAGCCRGCATCTTCCAGGGCTTCCTTGAGCTGCCGATTAAGATCCGGATCATCCTCAACCACGAGAATTCTCATATTTTCCCCCATGCCCGCATCCCGGAGAATGCGAATCAATCGTCAACTGTTTGTGATTTTGATCAGTTTAGGCCAATTCTACCTTTATAGCCATCAACCCAGTTTGCCTGYCCGGAGAGCGCATCAACCTGGACAAGAAGACTATCTCCACTGATTGTTAAACCGGAAATATACCAGTTTATTCCACCATTCTCAGTGCATAATTCGTGACCATTCCATGAGATCTTAATGCGACCGTAGGAACTACGAATTGCTGTCTTTGCTACTTTTCGTGCAGACTTGTAGGAAATAGCACCCTGTTGTTGCATCTGCTTGTAATAAGTAAARGCAGAAGAACATTCCACCGCCYGGGCATGYRCTGTCATGCYCAGGCTGGCCAGTACCATCATCAATGAAAATGCGATCGGTGCAAAACATTTGAGGGCAAATTTATTTTGATGCGACTTAATCATAGACCCTGCATACTCCTTCAAGGCTGAACCGAACATGAATGACCTTCAATTACATTTATGCCTTACGGAAACCGAAACCAGTCTTACTCCCCATAAATTTAACGCTTTTGTTGGCTTCATGCAATCATATCTCCGATGACCTATATCCGAAATTCTGTAAAATAACCATATACATCAAATGTTTGAGGTGCATCTGGATCGGATCCAGCATGTCAGCAAGTTGGAATCCAACTTGCAATGTTGGTATTTCAGGCATGAGAAAACTGAAAATCAGTTACAATCCGAACCTATCACCGCCTATGATTTTTCAGGCCATGAAACGATAAAATTCTCCCAGTCATCAGACGGGATTTTTAATTCACTTTGACAGCGCCCTTTTACAGAAATACCCGCAGAATGAACTGTTTCCGGGCTTCCGGATATCAACGGATGCCAGGGAAACAAATCTTCCCCATCCCGGATTAATCTATACGCGCATGTAGGAGGTAACCAGGTTAGTTCACGCACTGTTTTCGGTGTCAACGGTATGCAGTCTGGAACCAGCCGGGCTCTGTTATCATAATCCATACATTTACATTTTTCACAATCCAGCAATTCGCATGCCACACTGGTCCAGACGATTTCTCCGGAATCGTAATCTTCCAGTTTGTTTAAACAGCACCGACCACACCCATCACACAAACTTTCCCATTCGGTTTCTGTCATCGTGTCCAGTGTTTTGGACTTCCAAAATGGCAGCTTGGCTTTGGTCACCTGTTTCCTCGCAGAGATATGTGCCGTAAAATATTTCCCATATCCCATGACAGCGGATTTTGAAGTTTGCGTTGTTTATCGGAATACGAGATAAAGGTCTATAGACCAGTGCTGAATGCCATCAGCCAACCGGGATGGAGAAGTCGTGCGTGATCCTTTTCAAACAGACAAGAAGAAACGCCGCAGATTTCGGTTCCTCGATGTTGATGCCTGGATAGACTCTTCCATATATTCTTCTGCTGAAACTGTTTTGGCTGTATTTGATCGATTTTCAAATTTCATGAAGCGCTTCAGGGTAACAGGTTTCCGTCGTTTTCTATGTGAAGCCGGATCAGAGGGATTCACATATTTAACAATTGGAGCTGTTCTTGCTGTTGCTTTGGCAAAACCGGCTTTTGAAGAAATACATGAAGGCTGGAATCCCCAGGAAGATATTTCGGTTACATTTCTCGATCGATTTGGCAATGAAATCGGTAAACGTGGCATTTTACAAAACGATTCAGTACCGCTGGAAGCGTTGCCTCTCCATTTGATTCAAGCAACATTATCTACTGAAGACCGTCGGTTCTACACGCATTTTGGAATTGATATTCTGGGCACGTTGCGCGCTCTTGTTGAAAACCTTCGTGCTGGCGGAGTTGTTCAGGGGGGATCATCAATAACGCAACAACTTGCAAAGAACCTGTTTCTAACTAACGAAAGAAAACTTGAACGAAAAATCAACGAAGCTTTCCTGGCAATGTGGCTCGAGGTAAATTTCACAAAAAATGAAATCCTGAAATTGTATTTTGATCGCGCTTACATGGGTGGAGGTGCATTCGGCGTCGCCGCTGCATCCGAATTTTATTTCGGAAAACCCGTTCAACAGCTGACTTTGGCAGAATCCGCGATGTTTGGTGGTTTGTTCAAAGCGCCAACCAATTACGCACCTCACATCAATTTACCAAATGCCCGGGCTCGCGCCAACGAAGTTCTCACCAATATGGTTCAGGCAGGATTTTTAACCGAAGCCCAGGTTCTGGGAGCCCGAAAGAACCCGGCAACACCGGTTGTTGCTGCTAGTGGATATGCACCTGATTATTTTCTGGATCATGCATTTCTTGAAGTTAAAGAACTTCTGGGAGATAGCGAGCAAGTGGTCACGGTTCGTACAACAATAGACATCAGAATACAAAATGGCGCAGAATCCGCTGTAGAATCTCACCTCCGGCAATTTGGTGAAAGTTTCGAAGTGCAGGAAGCGGCTACAGTTGTTCTGGAACCAAATGGCGCAATAATTGCCATGGTCGGCGGACGAGATTATGGGCAGAGCCAGTTTAACAGAGCAACTTTGGCACTTAGACAGCCGGGCTCTTCATTCAAACCATTTGTTTATACGACCGCAATGATGAACGGGTTTACCCCGTCAGATGTGGTACCGGACGTTCCGTTGAGAATTGGCAACTGGAGCCCGAGGAATTACGGTAGAAACTATCGTGGACGCGTGACCCTAAAAACGGCACTCGCCAAATCAATCAATACAGTTCCCGTGAGACTGTCACAAAAACTCGGCCGGAAAAAAATTGCCGAGACCGCGAGACTAATGGGAGTTGAAACTCCGATATCCCTCGATGTGACCATGGCACTTGGTACCGGGGTGATTACAGTTATTGACATGGCCAATGCTTACGCAAAATTTTCTAACGGCGGAAAAGCTACCCGGACCTACACTGTTTCACAGGTCGTAAACTCGGCAGGCAAGGTTGTATATGATCGCGGAAAATTAAAGCTATTGTCCAAACAGGTCATCCCCGAGGATGCCATCGCTTCAATGAACGATATTCTTGTCAGCGTCATCACTTCAGGCACTGGAAGACGAGCGCTGCTCCCCGGAATTCCCGTCGGTGGCAAAACGGGAACGACCCAGTCCTATAGAGATGCATGGTTCGTGGGCTTTACCGGAAACTACATCGCGGCTGTCTGGTTTGGTAATGATAACTACATGCCTACCAAACGAGTTACCGGCGGCAATCTACCTGCACGCACCTGGAATGCTATCATGACCAGGGCGCACGAAGGCGCCAA